>CAZFKD010000048.1:4401-7219 GCA_964519695.1 uncultured Spirochaetaceae bacterium | reverse complement strand
CGAGCGACCGAGCCCATGCGACTCGGTGCCGAGCCTAAGAGCCGGACACGACCTGCTGATCGGTCTTCCGCATCGGATTCGTCCCGCCATGCGGGAAATGCGCCCGCATACCGCCATCGGCGACGAGCGTCTGGCCCGACACGAACGACGACAGCTGCGAGACGAGGAAGACGAGCGGCCCCGCGATCTCCTCGGGCTCGCCCCAGCGCCCGAGCGGAAGTCCGTCGGCGCGCACGACGGCGTCGGGATCATCGATACCGCGCGATGCGAAGCCGGCGACGACGCGCGGCGTCCGGATGCAGTCGGGGGCGACGGCGTTCGCGCGAATGCCGTACTGGCCCCATTCGTCGGCCATCGAGCGGGCGAGCGCCATGACGCCGGCCTTGGCGGCGCCGTAGGCGGCGTGGTTCGGCGCGCCGTACAGGCCGCTGACCGAGGCGACCATCGCGATGCGGCCGGCGACGCCGCCCTCGATGAAGCGCCGTGCGGCGGCCTGGCCGACGAAGAGGTGGTGGTTGAGGTTGCGCTGCAGGTCGTGATTCCAGGTCGCGAAGTCGTAGTCGAGCAGCGGCGACCAGGCGGCGAATCCGACGATGTTGACGACCGCCTCGAGCCCGCCGAGCGCGGCGTGGGCTCCGTCGACGACACGCGACGCGCCCCCCGGATCGAGGACGTCGCCGCCCAGCGAGACCGCCCGGCCGCCTTCGCTGCGGATCACGGCAGCGACCTTCTCGGCTGCGGCTGCGTCGAGATCGGCGACGGCGACGTTCGCGCCGGCCTGGCCGAGCATCCGAGCGGTCGCGCGGCCGATGCCGGAGGCGCCTCCGATGACGAGGGCGGGGGTTCCGGCGAGACCCAACAAGTCGGGCATGGGGAGGATTCCTTCGTCGTGCCCGATTCGCGCCGCGCGGCCGGATCGGGCGATTCGAGCCAGCTTCGCATTGCGATCCCATCCGCCGCAACCGAAGCTGACGCCGATTCCGGCGATGGGATAGCGTCGAGCGCGATGGCGAGTCTGGCCGACATCGGAAACTGGGTCACCGCGAACGAGCAGCTCCTGAGCGGCCTCGCGGCGATGTTGGCGCTGGCGGGCGTCACGGTTTCCGTGATCGGCATGGGCTTTCGAAGCGTGCGCCGTCGCCGCGTCCCGATCTCGCCGGAGATCGGGCAGGGGGCAGCGACCGAGCCGAAGCCGCCGATCGTCCCGTCGACGCGCGGCGCCGTCCTGCAGCCGGGCAGCGCGGAGGCAGACGAGCCTCTGCTCGCGGTCCTCGCCTTCGAGAACCTGTCGAGCGATCCGGAGATGCAGTTCTTCTCGGACGGTGTCAGCGAGGAGATCATCCAGCGCCTGGCGCGCGGCTGCGGGTGATCGGGAAGCTCTCGAGCTTCCAGTTCCGGGGCGAGCGGAAGGCGGAGGCGGCGGACGCGCTGAACTGCACGCACCTGCTCGATGGTTCGGTCCGGCGCGCGGAGGGGCGGGTCCGCATCAGCGCCCACCTGACTGAGGCGCGCTCGAAAACGACGCTCTGGTCGGATCGCTACGACCGCGATCTCGCCGACGTCTTCGCGGTCCAGGACGAGATCTCCGACCAGATCGCGCGGGCCCTCGACCAGAGCTTCTCGCGCTTCTCGGCGCGCTCGGTCGATCCGTCGGTCTACGATCTCTATCTGCGCGCGGCGCCGAAATCCTATGCGCCCGCCGAATTGCGTGCCCAGGTCGGGCTGCTGGAGGTCGTGACCGAGCGCGCTCCGGAGTTTGCGCAGGCCTGGGGACGTCTCGCCTATCTCCGCGCCTGGCTCCACTATTATCAGCCTTTCGCCGAGCGCCCGGCCGTCGCTGAGCGAGTCGAGCAGGAATCGGCACGTGCCCTCGCGCTCGATCCGCAGGAAGGCGATGCGGTCGCCGCGCGACTCTTCGTCGTCCCTCCCTTCGGATCCTTCGTCGAGCTGGACGCCCTCCTCGAGCTGGCGCGCCAGGCCCCCGGTGCGCACGATGGTCGTCGCTACATCGGCTACATGCTGCGGACGATGGGACGGATCCGCGAGGGACTCGAGGATTCCGAGCGCGCCTATCGTCTCGATGCGCTGGATCCGATGTCGGCCAATCTCGTCGCGCTCGCACGCATGGCGGCGGGGCGCATCGACGAGGCGATTCCCGTCTACGAAGAGCTCGTCGAGCGCATGCCGGAGATGAGCTTCCCGGTTTCGAACCTGCTGCGTGCGCACGCGCTGAGGGCCGACTGGCCCGCCGTCGACCGCCTGCTCGCGCTCGCCGAAAAGCGCGAGCTGCGTGAGTTCGCGGACGGCCTCGGATTCATTCGCGCGAAACGCGACCCGAGCGCGCAGACCCTCGGCGCGTTTCGGGCGGACCTCGAGGCCCATGTCGCGAAGACCGGCTGCGCCGACATCGCGCGGCTCGTCTACGCGGCCCATCTCGGTCTCGTCGATGATGCCTATCGCGCGGCCGAGTCCGCGCGGCTCGGGCCGAGAGGGGGCAGCGACGACGTGATGGGGCCGGATGGCTATCGGACGTCGATTCTCTTCCAGGCCGGGATGCCCGAGATGCGCAACGATCCGCGCTTCCCGCGCCTCTGCGCGCGGCTCGGCCTCGTCGAGCTGTGGACGCAGACGGGGAAATGGCCCGACTGCGCGGACGAGGTGCCGTACGAATTCCGGGCGGCTTGCGAACGGGCTCGCGGAGTCGCGAAGGAGCGATTCGGTCTGGCGGCCTCGACGCACCATTCCGCGTTGGCCTGACGCCTCGCGCCCGAGCGCCGAACGTCGGCGGGCGGCGTCCTTCTGGCCGAGCCGCATGATC
>CAZFKD010000048.1:0-4391 GCA_964519695.1 uncultured Spirochaetaceae bacterium | reverse complement strand
ATCGCCGCCCGCCTCTCGACTCGCTGCTGGTCTCGCCGACTAATCCTGTTCGATCGCCTCGATCTCCTCCTTCGAGAACGTCCGCGGCATCGGCATCGGGCGGGGCGCGCTCTTGCGCGTGACCGCCATCGTCGATGCGCTCGGCTCGAGCGGGCCGAAGCCCGACGGCTGCGTTCGATGCCGGGTGGCCGCCTCGTAGGCGGCGCCGATCTCGAACAGCTTGGCCTCGCTGAAGGGCAGCCCGAGGAAGTCGATGCCGACCGGCAGGGCGGCCGGAATCGGCGGAAGCAGGCTGCCGTCCGCCGCGCGGTCGTAGACGACCGTGGTGAAGCCGGCGGGGACCGTCAGCGCCGGGAAGCCCCGGCTGTTGATGTAGGTCCAGGTGCCGGGGCTGCGATCGTTCACGTTCGGCTCCTGCGGTGCCGTGAGGATCGCCGGCGGGACGTTGCCCGTCGGATAGACGACCGCATCGAGCTCCAGCTCGCCGAAGCACTGGAAGACCACGGTCTGGAGCGTGAAGCGGGTCTGGAGCGTCGATCCCGTCGCGAGGGTTCGAGCGGTGTCGGCGTTGACGAGGCTCTGCCGCCGATTCGGCATCGCCGGATCTTCCCAGAAGTTCGCCTTCTCGATCAGATCGGTCAGCGTGCGGATCTCCGCATCACCGCGTTCGGCGAGATAGACGTTCCAGTTGTATCGGCCGCCGCCCGTATCGCCGGGAGCCGAGCCGAGGTTGCGGATGCTGGGCTGTCCGGACGCATTCTTCGGGACCGCCAGCGGGTTGAAGAAGAGATCGACGAGGGTCGCGATGTGGTCCGTCGTCGGCGCGCCGGTCGCGTCGACGGGGAACGTGGCGGGGAACTGGCCGATGAAGAGCCGGTTGCGCCAGACGGGGGAGTACTTGTCGACGCAGCTCTGGAAGAGCGCGCCGCTCGGCCCCGGATCGACGATCGTCGCGCCGAGGGCCGCGAGGTCGCCGATCGCCTCTTCGACGATGTCGATCGTCTCGGAGTCGGCCACGGGGAAGAGGCTCTTGTCCATGTACTCCCGGACGACGCCGATCCGGACGCCGTCGAGCCGACGCTTCTTCGTGTAGCTCTGGTAGCTCTTCGCGGGCTTGCGGCCGATGCTGAACGCGGTCAGCTCGTCGGCCGGGTCGAAGCCGGCATAGACGTCGAGGATGCGGGCGGTGTCCTCGACCGTGCGGCAGATCGGACCGACGCGCGTCGTGATGCCCTGCTCCATCATGCCGTCGGCGCTGACGAGCTCGCGGGTCGGCGCGATGCCGACCGCGTTGCTGTTCTTGGCCGGCTCGCGAACCGAGGTGCCGGCCTCCTCGCCGATCGAGCAGGTGACGAGGTTGGCCGCGACCGCGACGCCCGAGCCGCCGCTCGAGGCGCCGGGATCGCGCTCGGTGTCGTAGGGGTTGCAGATCGTGCCGCCGAAGGAGCTGCGGGTCCCCGTGATGCCGCCGGCCGCGTATTCGCCCATGTTCGCCTTCGCGAGGAGGATCGCGCCCGCGTCGCGGAGCTGCTGCACGAACGTCGCATCGTCCGGCGGCCGATCGTTCGCCCAGAAGGCGTCGGCGCCGGAGGTCGTGCGCATGTCGAAGGTGTCGTATTGATCCTTGATGGCCATCACGACGCCGTGGAGCGGACCGACGAGCTTGCCGGTCCTCGCGAAGGCGGCGTCGAAAGCCGCTGCGGTCTCGAGGGCATCGGGCATGTCCGGATCGTCGTCGATCGAATCGGTCATGCTGCGCGCCTTGCGATCGTCGAAGCCCCAGGCGACGCGCGTCGCCGGGCGGAGATTCAGGGTCGTCAGGGCGTTCAGCTGCCCGGCGTTCGGGATGGTCGAGATCGGGCCGAGGATGCCCTGCGGCTCGTTCACGCAGGTTCCGTTGTAGGCCTTGATCCGTTCGAGATAGCCCGTCACCAGCTCCGTCGTCGTCAGCTGGCGCTTCAGGATCAAGCTCTGGATCTGGGAGATCGTCGCCTCTTCGATGGGAAGGCGCTTCGACTTCGAGCTGCGCGCGGACGCGTCCGGGATGGAGAAGAGGAAGAGAGAGCAGGCGACGAACACGAACGCGATCGCGCGCCGTGTCCGATCGAGCGGCAACATGGTGGCCCCTTTGTCGAGGATCTTCTGGGACGCTATGAGGGCGGGATGCGCTCGATGGGAGCGCATTGCAGTCGCGCGGTGCGCCGACCGGGACGCGACGAGCGCGCGCCTGTGCAAGGGACATGCCGGGGCGAAATGCGCGCGGGGACTGTGCGGCGGGCTTCGCGCCTGTGACGACTTCGGCCGGGACGGGCGTCGGCGGGAGCAGAGATGCTAGGCAGCCGCCGCGTCGCGGGCGGCGCGGATGCGTGCAGCTGACGCAGGAGCGGGCAGAGCGGGCGGTTCGGCCAGCCCTGCGGCGCGAAGCGCCGAAGGAGGTACCGCGGGCGAGAGGCGGCCGGGAGCGGCCAACATTGAAGGCGGGTCGATGGCGCCATCGCGCGCCGCGGCGAATGCCGCTCGGGCCTCAGAGCACCCCTTCCCCCGAGTCGACCAGCAGCGTGCTGCCCGTCATCAGCATCGAGAGATCGCTCGCGCAGAACAGCACGACCCGCGCGACGTCGTCGGGGACGCCGATCCGGCCGAGCGGCGTTCGCTGCTCCATCTCCGCGATGAACGCGTCCATGCCGGGCGTTTCGACCGAGGCGAGGAAATCCCGCCGGCCCTCGGTCTGGGTCATGCTCGGGGCGACGCCGAGGACGCGGATGCCGTGGGGGCCGAGCTCGACGGCGGCCGTCTTCGTCAGGCCGACGACGGCATGCTTGGACGTGATGTAATGCGCGACGCCGGGGCCCGTCTTGAAGGCGCCGGTCGAGCCGATGTTGACGATGACGCCGCCGCGCCCGGCCGCGACCCAATGCCGGCCGATCTCGCGGGTGCAGAGGAAGAGGCCGCGGACGTTCAGGTCCATGACACGATCCCATTCGTCGACCGGGATCTCGAGCAGCGGCCGGCTCGGGTAGATGCCCGCGTTGTTGACCCAGATGTCGAGGGGGCCGAGCAGCGACTCGGCCCGATCGGCGAGGGCGGCAACGGTATCGGGATGCGTGATGTCGGCTTCGATCGCGACGACGCGGCGGCCGAATCGGGCAGAGAGGTCGGCGGCGGCGATTTCGGCTTCGTCGAGGCGGACGTCCGCGAGGGCGACGTCTGCCCCGGCCTCCGCGAAGCGCGCCGCGATCGCGCGGCCGATGCCGCGGGCGCCGCCGGTGACGACGGCGCGGCGGCCGGAGAGGGAGATCAGGTCGGCGAGGGCGGCATGACTGACGTCGGCGATGGGCATGGGGCAGGGGCCTCCTCGGCGGCTTCGATCGTCTGTTTCATCGGCGCGGCAGATAACCCAGCCGCCGCATCGTATCGAGATGCTCGACGATGCAGTCCTCGCTGTCGATGCAGTCGCCGAAGCCGAGCCTTCTCGCCTTGATCGTCGAGACGAGCGAAGGCATCGCCGGCGGCTCCGGATTCGCCCAGAGGACGTCCGAATACTGCCAGGAGAGGCCGATCAGCGCATCGAGATCCGCGATCCGGAGCCCCTCGCGCTCGGCGATGCGCCGCCAGAGCGCCGCGCGCGCCGGCATCGTCTCCGCGAGCCGGACGGGCCCCTCGGCGAGCGGCAGCCCAAAATCCGCCGCGAGCCGCTCGAAGAGCGAGCGCCAGACGACGACGTCGCCGTTCGCGAGATTGATCGCCTCGCCGCGGGCGCGCGGCTCGTCCCAGGCCCATTCGACGGCCGCGGCGACGATGCGCGCATCGACGCATTCCGCGAGCGCGCCCGGATGCCCCGGAAAGACGAGCGGCTCGCCCGCCTCGCGCGCGATCGCCGCATAGGCGCCGAGCGCCGCGACCGGATTCATCGCGCTCCCGACCGCGACGCCGAGCACGATCTGCGGCCGCAGGATCGTGAAGGCGAAGCTCGCCCGGGCCGCGCTCGCCTCGAGCAGATCCTGCTGGGCGAAGTAGAAGGTCCGCGGATCGCGGATCGCATCGATCTCCCGCGCGGGGATCCGCATCGCATGGCCCGCATGGGCGCCGTAGGCCTTCGTTCCCTGCAGCAGGGTGACATGCGAGAGCGCGCCGCCCTCGAGCGCTGCGAGCGTGTTGCGCAGCAGCGCCGCGTTGCGCTCGACATGATCCGGCTCGAACCAGCCGCGCACGAGCGCCGGCTTCTCGTAGAGCGCCGCGAAGACGAGCCGGCTCGCGTCGCGATGGGGCGCGAGCGCGCTGCGCGTCGCCTCCGCATCCAGCAGATCGCAGCGGATCCATTCCACCGGATTGCGCGCCGCCCGCAGCGCCTCGAGCAGCCCCGCATCCGGCCCGCGCCGCGCGAGCCCGAC
>CAZFKD010000047.1:0-14798 GCA_964519695.1 uncultured Spirochaetaceae bacterium | reverse complement strand
GCGATGACGAACTGGGGGGCGGAGCGCCAGGTGCGCGGCGCCTATGCGGCAGCCCGTCCCGGTGCGGCGGGGGCACGGGCCGCGGCGACCCGGAAGGTCCGCTCCGGCGCCGCATCGCTCGGGACGTCGATCGCCGGCGCGGCGGGCGCCGCCATCCGGGGCATGGAGCGGGCGTCAGGCCGCACCGCATTGCGCGCGATCCGCTCGGGCGCGGGCGTCGGCGCCGGCCGCTCGGGGGCGACGGCGACGGCCTCGATCTGGACCCGCGGACGCGTCTCGGCGAGGACCCGCTCGCGCACCGCCCGCTCGACACGCGGGGCCGGCATGACCGGCGGCGGCTCGATCTTCGCGATCTCGATCTCGACCCGAACGGGCTCCGGCTCGAGCTCGGCGACCATCGGCGGCGGCTCCGGCGCGACGGGCTCGGGAACGACCGGCTCGGGGATCACCGGCTCCGCAAGGATCGGCTCGGGCTCGACCGGCAGCTCCACCATCGGGGGCACAATCGGCGGCGCCGACTCGAGCATCTCGACCTCGAGCGCCTGGCGCTCGGCCTCCCGCCCCGTGAGCCCCGCGATCACGAAGCCGAGCATTCCCAGGATCGCGAGGACGCCGAGCCCCGACCCGGCGAAGCGGCGGACGACCGCAACGGGGCCTCCCCCGCCGGCCTCGGCGAGCATCGCGTCGAGGTCCTCGCGGAAGCCGCCGCGGGAGACGCGATGCATCTCGGAGCGGATCGCGATGCGCGCGGCGCCGAAGCCGTAGTGCTGCTCGATGTGGCGGGCGCTCATCCTCGATCGGCCACCCGCGTCACGGTGGCCCAGCGCGGCCCGGGCCAGACTTCCTCGAGCAGCGCCGCGGCCTCGAGCATGTCCTGGCTGCGCGAATCTTCATGCGGCGCGAGCATCGGCTTGCGGCCGTTCGACGATTTGAGGCTCGCCAGCTGGGTCTTCAGCGCAGTCGACTCGATCCGCTGGCCTTCGTCGATCGCCTGGCCATCGACGACCCGAACGAGCTCGTACGGGCTCAGCTCGTCTTCCTCGGGCGGATGCACGCGCAGCTGCCAGACATCGACCGCTTCGGCGGTGAGCGTGTCCGACCCGGCCTCGCCGATGCGCGGCACGATCATCTGCCCGAGATCGGGGATCTCCGGCGGCGCATCCGGCGCGAGCTGCGTCATCGCGACCAGCATCAGGAGCGCCAGATCGAGAAACGAGAAGAGCCAGGAAGGCCCGCCTTCGCTGTGATCCTGCATGTCCGTCCCCTCCGAAACGTGCTTTCAATCCGAAACGATCCGTGCGGCTCTCCGCACGTCCGCGCCTAGCGGATCTGCGTGAATGCGAGCAGATTCGCCATGTCCGACTGGATGGCGCTGCCGGGGAAGAGAGTCGTGAACTGCCCCTCTTCGCCGTGGAGCGCCATGTAGTTGAGAATCGCCGCCTGGGTCAGCGCTTCGGGATTGTTGGCGATCGAGTTGACCCCCGTTTCGACGCTGCCGTCGGGCCGGTAGTACCCGACCTGCCGCGTCGTCGCGAAGGGCGCGCGCAGGTCCGGCTTCCCCGTCTTGCGGTAGACGAGCATCACGCTCGCACTCGAGCCCGAGTTGTCGCCGCGCCAGACGAACTTGCCGTTCGAGCCGTTGTCGCCCTCGCCGTCCGAGAAGACGGACCCGTCGCTGAACAGGTAGATCGCGACGTCGCCGACGAGCGGGTTGCGCTCCGCGTACTCGATGATGGCACCGATCGCGGCGCCCGCGCGGAAGTCGCGCGCCTCGCCGGTGACGCGGGTGCCGTCGTGGTAGTCGTAGCCGCCGAACTCGATCGTGCCGGCGCCGGCGTGGCCCTCGAGCACGAGCTTCGCGACGGAGGCCGTCTTGCGGAACTCGCTCTGGTTGAGCTCGCCCGCCGTGAAGACGCCCCCGCCTCCGACGAGGATCGGATCCTGCTCGGGATCGAGGGCGGCGGGATCGCCGAAGAGCGTGATCAGGTCCGCGCTCTGCTGATAGGCGCAGTTCACGAGCTCCTTGACCGCCGGGTCCTCCTGGATCTGCTCGACCTTGAGCGACGAGATGTCCTGGATCGCGGTGGCGACGTGGCCCGCGCCCGACGAGCCGAGCAGATCCGTCAGGCGCCCCGTATCGACGAGGCCGCGGACGTCGCTCGGGCGATCGATCTTGGTCGGCCGGACGGCAGGATCGAACATCGACATCGGCACGATGCTGTTGCCGCCCGAATCGCTGCTCTGCGTTCCGATCAGCGAGAGCAGGCCGCCGTCGGCGCCCGTACGATGGATCCCGTAGATCGGGTTCAGCGGGTTGTTCTGGGTATCGTTCGCCGAGCGGGACGAGAAGATCACGCCCTCGACCTTCGCGAGCGTCGCCGGCGCGGCCTTGCTGAGGATGCCGGCGAGCAGCGCCGAGTCGAAATGGAAGACGAGATTCATCGTCCGGTCGAACGCCTCGATCTGGCTGTTCAGCGGCGTCATGTCGAGCGGCAGGCCGAGCCGGGCGTAGCCGTTCTCGGAGAGCACGTCCTCCTGGCCGCCGGGACCGCCCATCATGACGTTCGAGCCCGCGATGCTCGCGCCGCCCGCGAGATCGATCCCGATGAACGGGATCCGGCCGGCGCCGGCGCCCGTCAGCGCGCAGGACGCCTGGGCGTTCGCGCGGTTGACGCCGAGCAGCGACAGCAGCGAGGGCGCCGCGACGTAGGCCGAGCCGGCCAGGAAGCCCTGCGCGAGGAATTCGCGCCGTGTGCGCGGGCGCCGGTGGTCGGGGTGGAAGAAGGGGCGACCCAGTTCCGTCGGCGTTCGTCTTCGTGCCATCTTCATCTCTCCTCTTCGAGGATTCGAAACATGCTCGATCGAGCGGTGATCAGGACCTGATCGGGGTCAGTGGATGTGGACCGCGCCGCTCGAGACCGCGGCCGTGCAGAGACCCTTCACGACGTTCTTCGTATAGGTCCCATCGCAGGCCGGCTGGCCTCCGCCGCCGCAGGTCGCCGAGAGATCGACGATCAGCTGATCGAGCATCGCCTCGACCAGGTCCCGCGCCGGCAGACCGCCGACCATGCCGCGCAGACCCGCGCCGACGATCTTGTCGAGCAGCGGATCCGTGATCATGTCGACGTCGGCCGGATTCGCGAAGGCGGTCGCGGGCGGCTGGTTCCAGCCGAAGCTGCCCGCTCCATCGAAGAACTGGTTGCGGAGCGTCTGGCTGCCAGCGTTCTCGCCGCCGACCAGGACGTTGCAGTACTCGACGCCGAGCTTGGCGACGCCGACCTGGTTGGCCGACACGAAGGAGCGCAGATCCGGACCCGACGGCAGCTGCTGAAGGAGCTCTTCGTAGGTCGCCTCGACCTCCGCGACCTGGGGGTCCACCGTCGTCAGCGCCGCGATCGACGCGTTCACGCGATCGAAATTGCGCACGCCGAGCGTCGGCTGCGGGTCGCCGAAATCCTCGACTCCGGGCGTCGGCGGCGTCGGCGTCGGGACGGGATCCTGGAAGACGCCGAGCTGCTCGAAGTGGAGCTGGAAGACGTCGGTATCGGCGTCGACGAGCCCGCCGACGATCGTGCACTGGCGCGAGAGCAGCGTCCGCGAGTCCGTCACGAGGGCGTTCATGCTGACGAAGCCCTGCCCGGCGACCGGGATGATCCCGTTCAGCGAGATCCGCATGTTCTGGACGCGGATCGGCGCGGAGACGTTGGTCACGAAGGTCGGCGAGCAGAAGAGGTAGCTGTAACCGTCGAGCTCGGTGACCGAGAACTCGATGCGCGAGTCGCCACCGGTCCACTGCGATACGTCGAAGGACAGCGTGATGCGACGACCGATGCCGGCCTCGTAGTTCTGGCGGATCGCCGCGGCGGCGAGCGGGCGGTCGTAGATCGCGGCGAAGCGGATCTGGCCGAGCCATTGCCGATCGTTGCTGATCTCGTTGCCCATCACGAGGCGATGGGTCGGGCTCCAGTTCCAGAGTCGACCGGCGTCGATCGGATCCTCGTCCTCGGTCCACTCGCCGTCGACGAAGATCCTGCGGCCGGTGAGCTGATCGTAGGTGATGACGACGTGCTGGAGGGTCGCCTGCGCGTCCTGGTCGACGTCGTAGGTCTCGAGATCCGGGCCGCCGTTGCCGTTCGACTCCTGGGTATACGCCCGGTTGCGAACGACGTACTGATACTGGAGCTGGCCGAGCATGAAGTTGCGCGAGCCCGAATTCGCCGAATAGCTGACGATGCGCGCCGGGCCGTCCTGCGTCGTGTTCAGGTTCGCGATCCACATCTCGACCGTATAGGCCTGGGATCCCGTCTGCTGATCCGCGATGCGGTCGTAGAGCTTGCGGCTCGCCGCCGCGCTCGCGATCGCGCGGCCTTCGGCGACCTGGATGCCGTAGGCGGACATCAGGGTCGGGCCTTCGAGGGCGAGGTCCATGGCCGGCGCGACGCCGCTCGTATCCATCGCGACGCTGCCCGTCTGCTCCTTGAAATCCCAGCGCGCGATGATGCCGGTATCGAAGCGCTCGGCGCCGATCTCCTCGGTGCCATTCGACATCATGCGCGTCTCGCTCTGGAGGCCGTCGACGTCGACGCCGCCGGTCGTGCCGCCCGCGGCTTCGATCGCGGCCTGCCAGGCCTGGATCGCCGCCAGCATCTCGGAGGCATTCGAAGCACAGTCGGACCAGCAGAAGTGGAAGTCGACCGCGAGTCGCCGGACGAGGCGCGAGGCCGACGGGTTGGAAAAGTTGACCTTCTGGCTGTCGACGACGGCGGACCAGGCAGTCGGGATGTCGGGATGCGCGATCTGCGGCGCGCCGGGACCACTGCCTCCATGGCAGTCGTCGCAGTACTGATCGACCAGCGGATAGACCGTCGCCTCGAAGGCGGTCACCTGTTCGGCGACCGAGAGACCGGAAGGCGCACCGCCGCCGAGGTTCCCGCCGACGGCGGTCTCGGTCTCCGAACCACCGTATTCGCCGCAGCCCGCGGCGGCCAGCGCGAGGGCGAGCGTCAGGACGACGCCGCGAAGACGGGCGCCGCGGGAGCCTGCGCTCCGGAGATCCACGAACGACTCGACGGGGAAGGTAAGGCTCTTCATCATGGTGTCCCCTGATCCCTCGCTGTGTTCGCTCGCATCCGGCCCGGCCTGGCGAGTCCGGACGAGATGCTTCTTCGACGACGTCCCGTACGAGATGGCGTCCAGATTCATTGGGTCCGCCTCATTCTTCATTCATGCAGTAGGCGGCGACGGCGCCGAACACCTGCTTCATGCTGTAGAGCCCGTCCGCCTCGAAGTCGTCGGCGATCGCCTCGATGGCGTCGCGATCGTCCTGATTCTTGGGGCCGTGGAAGCAGACGTGCTCGAAGACCTTCTCGACCTGACAGACCGAGAACGCCCGGCTCGCCCCGACCTCCGCACCGAGGCTCTTCGCGCCGAAGCCGCGATCCGACGCGCCTCGCCAGTCGAGCAGCGAGTGCGGTCCCTCGCGCCAGTAGTTGACCCAGCCGTTGTCCGTCGTGATGTGGCCGAAGGAGAAGACGTTGCCGTTGATCAGGTGCTTTCCCTGGACGACGCCCGGCGTATGCAGCATGCGACCCTGGGTATCGCTCCATTCGAAGTAGGCGTAGGCGCCGGCGACCGAGTCCATACCCGCGTGGCAGCCATAACAGTTGTTGAGGAAGATCTCCGAATCTCCACCCGGGCTCCGGCTCACGTCCTGGCGGATCCAGTCGCCCGGGCGCGTGACGTCGTGGAGCTGCTCCATGTCGCGGCAGAGGTAGTTGAGCGCCGTGAAGCGCCACATCGCGCGGTTCGTGCCGGCCGAGAAGAAGGCCTCGGCGGCCGCGCGCGTCGTGACGACGCCGGCGGCGTCGTTCGCGGAGACCTGGGCCCCCGCCAGGCCCGACTGCGTCCGGCGGACGAGCACGGCCGGATTCGAGAGGTCGGCCCCGGCTTCCTCGAGCGCCTCGTAGTGGGCGTTGCTGGTGTGCTCGAAGTTGGGCGTGACGATGTTGTTCGCGCCGGTGTAGACGATGTCCTCGGAGAGGACCGTGTTGAACGGGACGTCGTCCCGGATCATGCCGATCACGGTCGCCGTGTAGTCGTTCAGCGGCGCGAAGACCGTCATCGCCTCGTTGGTCCAGGGCGTCACGAAGTTCTTCAGCGAAACGTTGTAGAAGGCCGGATTCTGCATCGCGAGGTCGGCGGCGAGATCGGCGCGGCCGTTGCCGATGTGGGTCGCCATCTGGGACAGCACGGTCGGCGACGGCGGGACGCCGGCGAGGCGATCGTGCATGCGGCGCGCGCGGTCGGTGTCGTCCATCTGGGCGGCGGCGGCGTTCGCCAAGAGAAGCGTCAGACCGACCAGGAAGAGCCGACCGGGCCGGCTCGAATTACCACTTCTTCGTCGTCGCATCGCTTGGGACTTGGCGTGGGGCATCGTCGATTCGACCTCGCTCTGACCCGACCGTGACGGGCGCACGATTTCGGGAGCTGAAGACCCGCTTTCACCGGACCGGGGCTCGTTTCCCATTCGGTATGCGAACGGTCTTCTCGGTGACCGGGGCCACTAAATTGTGTGTTTTTCACTTCACCCAGCCGTTCGACTCCACGATTTGCCGGAGAGATTCCAAAGCAGAGAGCGCTCTGCGCGCGGCGTGCATGCGATCTGCGAAGTCGACCCAGGCCGGACCCACGTCACTTCGCGCAGCGCACGACGCGACGAGAAATGGACAAAGGTCCAGCGCCGCGCGCGACCGATGAGGGGTCCGGCCTCCGGCCTCCCGCGCGGCGGCGGTCGGTCCAGATCGAGAGGAAAACGCGCTCCGCATGCCGGCACCCGAATCGTCGTCTTCTTCCTTTCATTTCCTCGCTCCGCCGTCCAAGGCCCGCATTCCGCGTCGGCCTCGGCGCGCGGGGCTTCGATCGGCGGCATTCGGCGTTCTGATTGCGACCTGGGCCACGCTCGCGGCGGCCTCGGGCCTCGCGACGGCCCGCGTCGCACCCGTTCCGCTCGAGAGCCTGCCCGAAACGGCGCGAGCGGAGGCGGTCTTCGAAGGCGATCTGCCGCAGCTGATCGCGACGCTCGTCGTCGCGGAGCCCGAGGCGTCTGCGGAGGCGGCGCGGATCGGCGTGCTCTTCGAGCTCGCGCCGGGTTGGCACCTCTACTGGCGCAACCCCGGCGAGACCGGAGTCGCGCCCCAGATCGATTTCGACGCCCCCGGCCGGGCGGTCGGCACGCTCGAATGGCCCGCTCCGCAAACCTTTCGCGAGGCAGACGATCTCTTCACGACCTGGGGCTACGAAGGCCGCGTCCTGCTCGGCGCTTCGCTCGGGCGAGCGAGCGCAGCGGCGCCGGGCGCGGGCGCGACCGCGGCGATCGCCCGCGCCGATGTCTCGGTCCTGCTCTGCAAGACCCAGTGTGTCCCGGCGGCCTTCGAACTCGCACTGCCCCTCGACGCGCAGATCGACGCGGCGGATCGGGCCGCGATCGCGGCGCTCTTTCGCGAGAGCGCCGCGCGCGTCCCGCCGCCGGCGAGCGCGCTCGGTTGGAAGCTCCACGCGGCCTGGATCGCCGGAGCGCCGACGGAAGGGGAATCGAAGCGCGTCGCGCTGACGCTCGATCCCTGCCCCAGCCGCGCGAGCGACTGCGCCCGGGATCCGATCGAAACGAGCGCCCTCGCGTTCCTGCCCTTCGAAGGCGAAACCTTCGAATTCGACCGGGAACAATGGGTTTCTACCGCTTCCGCGCCGGACCGCATCGGACTCGAGCTCGAGCTGACTCGGCTCGAACCGGGCGAGGACCGACTGCGCGGCGTCGTCGAGCTGCAGAGCCGCAGCGGAGAGATCCGGCGGGCGGAGATCGATCTGCCGGTCGTGGCCGAGAGCGACGCAGCTACGGGCGGCGCGGACGCAGCGACGAGCGGCGGATCGACTTCGCTGCTCGGCTGGCTCCAGGTCTTCCTGCTCGCCCTCGCCGGCGGGTTCATCCTGAACGGAATGCCTTGCGTCCTGCCCGTGCTCGCGATCAAGGTCGTCTCCGTCGCCGACATGGCCGAACGCGATGCGCGCGAGGTCCGGCTCCATGGCCTCGCCTATACCGGCGGCGTCCTCGGCTCGATGTTCGTCCTCGCCGGGATCGTGCTCGCGCTGCGCCAGGCGGGCCATGCGGTCGGCTGGGGATTCCAGTTCCAGGAGCCGCTCTTCGTCGCCGGCATCGCGGCGCTGCTCGTCGCGTTCGCGCTGAATCTCTTCGGCGTCTTCGAGATCGAGCTCGGGCAGGGCCGCCTCGCCGCGGTCGGTCAGGGCGCGACCGGTCTCTCACGATCGGCCTTCGAGGGATTGCTCGCCGTCGTGCTCGCGACGCCTTGCACCGCGCCCTTCCTCGGGACGGCCGTCGGCTTCGCCTTCGCGAGCTCGGGCTTCGGCATCCTCGCGATCTTCCTCGCGATCGGAGTCGGCCTGGCTTCGCCTTTTCTGCTGGTCAGCTTCTTCCCGCGCCTCGCGCGCTTCGTCCCGCGCTCGGGTCCGTGGATGCTGAAGCTGCGCGCCGGCCTCGGATTCTGTCTGCTGGCGACGGTCGTCTGGCTGCTCTGGATCGTCGGCCAGAGCGGCGGGAGCGACTCGGTCGTCGCGCTGACGGCGGCGCTGCTCTTCCTAGGGTTCCTGCTCTGGACCTACGGCCTGATGCAGCCCATGCGCAGTCTCTGGATGGGACGCGCCAGCGCCAGCGCGATCGCGATCCTGGCCGTCGCGAGCTTCAACGCGATCGATTTCGAGGCGACGCCGACGGCTTCCCGCGAGTCGCAGGACGAGGCCTTCGCGTCGGCCGACGGCTTCGCGCCCTACAGCGCCTCCGCCGTACGCGAGGCGCTCGCCGAAGGCATGCCCGTCTTCGTGGTCTTCACCGCCGACTGGTGCATCACCTGCAAGGTCAACGAACGCACCGTCCTCGACCGGCCCGCCGTCCGCGAGGCCTTCGCGCGCGGAGGCTATGCGCTCTTCAAGGCCGACTGGACCCGCCGCGACGACGAGATCCGCACGAAGCTCGCCGAGTTCGGCCGCGCCGGGGTCCCGCTCTACCTGGTCTACGACCCGGCCGATCCGGATCGCCCGCGTGTCCTCTCCGAGATCCTGACCCAGGATGCGGTCATCGCCGCGCTCGCCGAGGCAGGCGCCGTCCGCGCGCTCTGAGGCGCGAGGCCCCGCGCGGCATGGACCCGGCGAAGCCCCGTCCTCCCCTGATTCCAGAGCCGGGGCGCGCATCACATTTCCCTCAGCACCGGTCGCCGACACGACGATGAATCCGGCTGTCGAGAGGCCCGCCCGGACGAGGCCCTCGCGACCGACAGGAGATTCCGAACCCATGACGGCCCCCGACTGCCGACCGAGCGCCGAGCGCGCCTCGTTCGGAGCGATTCCCTCCCTGCTCGCCGCTTCGCTCCTCGCAATGTTCGTCGCCCTGTGCGTGATCGCGTCGCCGAGCGCCCATGCCCTCGAGGTCGGCGACCGCGCGCCCGATTTCGCCCTGCCCGCGCTCGACGGCAAGGGCACGGTCTCGCTCGCCCAGCACCGCGGGAAGGTCGTCTATCTCGACTTCTGGGCGTCGTGGTGTGCGCCCTGCCTGAAGGCGGTCCCGGAGATCGAGACGATGCGCAAGGAGCTCGGGAACGCGGGGTTCGCGGTCGTCGCGGTGAACCTCGACCAGACGCCGAAGAAGGCGCTGCGCTTCCTCGAGAAGAATCCCGTCGGTTATCCCTCGGCGAGCGATCCGAAGGGCCGACTGCCGAAGCAGTACGGCGTCGACACGATGCCGACCTCCTACGTCATCGACGGCGAGGGCGTCATCCGCCATGTCCATCGGGGCTTCCAGCGCGGCGACGGGGCGAAGCTGCGCGCGGAGATCCGCAAGCTGCTCGGAGGTCGTTAGTCGATGCGAACGCAGAAAATCTCTTCGCTCCTGATCCTGATCGCGCTGGCATTCGTCCTGCTCGCCTCGGCGGGCTGCGCGAAGGTGAGCCCCTGGGAGCGCGACCTGCTCGCGCGCCGGGACATGGCCTGGGAGCCGGATTCACTCGAGGCCAGGCGTGAAGCCCACGTCTACTTCAGCAAGGAAGCTTCCATGCCGGGCGGGAGCGGCGGGGGCGGCGGCTGCGGCTGCAACTGAGAACGGGATCGAGAGACCGGGGGGAGGCTTCGATGAGGGGCGGAGAGATGGGGGTGAAGAACGCAGGCACGCAGACGCCGCTCGCGGACGCGCATGCGCTGCCGAGCCGCGCGCTGACCGCGCTCACGACGAGCGCCCTCGCCGTGCCGGGGCTCGCGCTGCCGGCCCGCGCCGATACGCCCATCGAGCAGGCGAGCGCGGCCTACGCCTTCAGCTACTACGCCGAAGACGACCTCTCCCCCGGCCGCTTCTCGGGCAACGGCTCCCGCGAACGCTACGAAGTCCTGACCCACCAGCTCGAGATGGACTTTCCCGTCGCGCCGCGGATGGACGTCGGCATCGATTTCCTGCAGGAGAAGATGAGCGGAGCCTCGCCCTGGTTCGTCCAGGCGAACGGGGACGAGCGCCTCCAGGTCATGAGCGGCGCGACCATCGACGACACCCGATACGACCTCTCCGCCGATCTCGACTACTACCTGGAAGAAGGCAAGGACACCATCGCCGCCGGCTTCTCGAAGGAGCAGGACTACCTCTCGGTCCACGGCAGCATCGGAACCGAGCGCTCTCTCTTCGACAAGAACACGATCGTCTCGGCTTCCGGCGCGTTCTCCTACGACTGGATCGAGCCCAACAACCCGAACTTCTCCCTGGCGCGGCCGAGCGCGGGCGAGAAGTGGGCGGTCGACCTGTTCCTGGGGGCATCGCAGATCCTGACCCGGGCTTCCGCAGTCCAGGTCACGGGCAACTTCAAGCATTCGAACGGCTATCTGGCCGACCCGTACAAGGCGATCATCGTCGGCGACGAGCTGCTCTCGGACCTTCGCCCGGATCGGAAGAACCAGGGCAGCATCATGGTCCGCTATCGCCATCATTTCGAGATGAGCGATCTCTTCTCGGCCTCGGCCCATGTCGACTACCGCTTCTACGCCGACGACTGGTCGATCACGTCGCATACCGTCGAGCTCGGCTGGCATCAGAACATCGGCCCCGTGACGATCGTTCCCGCCGCCCGCTACTACAGCCAGAGCCAGGCGGATTTCTACGACACGGTGCTGCCCGCGCCGATCGGTGCTCCGCCGCGCGAGCGCTCCAGCGATTTCCGGCTCTCGCCCTACGGCGCGGTCTCCTGGAAGGTCAAGATCGAGACGGCGCTCGAGGACATCCTCGACTATCGCCCGGGGAGCCGCCTCGAAGGCATCGGGTTCAGCGGCGGCCTCGATCTCTTCGTCTCCGTCTCCTACGAGCGCTACCTGTCCGACGGCGCATTCGCCCTCGTCAGCGTCGACGAGCGGGACGAAGCGCCGGCCCTGGTGGGTTTCCAGATCTGGGCCGTGACGCTCTCCGGCCGCTTCTGACGATGGAGCCCGAGCGCTTCCGCTTTCGCGCGATGGGGAGCCCCTGCGAGCTCCAGCTCGAAGGCGGGACACGCAGCGCCCTCGAGCCGATCGCACGCCGGGTCCTGCGCGAGATCGCCCGTCTCGAGATCAAATTCTCCCGCTACCGCGAGGACAGCCTCGCCTCCGCCATCAACCGCAGCGCCGGCGATCCGCGCGGCGTCTGCGTCGACGAGGAGACCGCGGCGCTGCTCGACTTCGCGGCGACGGCCCATCGCGAGAGCGGCGGCCGCTTCGATCCGACCTCGGGCGTGCTGCGCCGGGTCTGGGATTTCCGCTCGAACGCGCTCCCGGATCGCGGCGCCCTCGAAGCGACGCGCGCGCTCGTCGGCTGGTCGAAGCTGCGCTGGGAGCGGCCGCGCGTCGTGCTGCCAATCGCGGGCATGGAGCTCGATTTCGGCGGGTTCGTGAAGGAGTACGCCGCAGATCGGGCCGCGTCGCTCTGCCGCGAGCAAGGAATCGAAACGGGGCTGGTCGATCTCGGCGGCGATCTCTCGGTCGTCGGGCCGCATCCGGACGGCTCGCCCTGGCAGGTCGGCATCCGCAATCCGCGCCGGCCGAGCGAAGCGATCGCGCGTGTCGCGCTCGCTTCGGGCGGGATCGCGACGAGCGGGGACTACGAACGCTGCATGGTGGTCGACGGGATCCGCTACCCGCATCTGCTCGATCCGCGCTCGGGCCAGAGCTTTCGCGGCGGGCCGGCGAGTGTGTCGGTCTGCGCGCCGCTCTGCCTGCTCGCGGGTGCGGCCACGACGATCGCGATGCTGCACGAAGAAGCCGAGGCGCGGCGCTTCCTCGCGAACCTCGGGCTGCCGCATCTCCTGATCGATCAGGGCGGGCGGATCTCGGGCGACGCGCGCCTCGTCTCACGTGCTCGGCGGGAAGACGACGAGATCGGCGTCCCAGCCGTCTTCGGCCAGGCGCTGCGCTAGCGCCCCGGCGTCGACCATCGAGTCGAGGCCCAGGACGTAGACGTCGAAGAGCGGGCGCCGGTCGACGCTCTCCCAGCGGTGGACCCTCGCTTCGTGACCCCGGCGTTCGAGGTCTCCGGCGATCGCGAGCGCGTCGTCTTCGAGGCTGCGCGTCGTGACCCGGACGCCATAGGGGGCGCCGCCGGAATCCGGCAGATCCGTCTCGCGCAGGCGCTGCCGCTCGAAGACGAGGCGACGCCGGATCGTGTCGGCGACGAGCTGTGCCGGCGTCTGGATCCGCCGCGCGCGGGCGGCGATGACGAGACGGACGTCGGACACCTGTTGGCCGCGCGCCTTGAAGAACCAGCCGATCAGCGGGATGTCGGCGAGCCAGGGCGTCCCGCCCTGGGACGTGATCTCGCGGTTCTCGCGATCGACGCCGAGAATCGCCGTCTCGCCGTCCTCGAGCCGGGCCTTGGCGCTGAGGACCTGCTTGATGAGAGTCGGGCCGACCTTGCTCGGATCGCCGGCGAGGGAGGGGGCGACGTCGGAGAGCTCGGCATCGATGTCGAGCTGGATCGGCCCTTCTTCGCCCGCCTTCGCCTCGAGCGTCAGCCGTATGCCGATGTCCTCGCGATCGAAGCTGACCGTCAGCGAGGGCACCGCGATGCCGCCGGCCGTGTTCGAGACGGTGTCGAGCGGCGAGCCGCTCGAGACGGGAATCGGGACGTTCGCGCCGACGAAGATCTCGTGCTCCTCGCCCGCGATCAGCACGAGGCTCGGCTGGAGCAGCACGTCGACGCGGATCTTGCGATCGGTGGCGTCGAGGACGACCGTGTCCTCGAGCGGGATCTGTACACCGCCTTCGCCCGGCACCTCGAAATCGATGCCCGCATCCCGCGAGACCCGGCCGAACAGCGCCCCGTCGTCGATCGGCACCGTCCCGAGGCCCCGCCCCGGCACGGGGATGCTGATGATCCGCCCGACGAGCTCGTCGAGCGAGTCGCCCGGGAGGAGCGGCAGATGCCAGCTGAGGGCGAGCGCCCAGGTCGTCGGCGTCCGGACCTCCGAGACCGTCACGTCGACCGCGATCAGCTGCGGCGACGCATCGAGCTCCTCGACGAGCTCGCGAATCAAGGCATGGCCTTGCCGGCTCGCCCGGACGACGAGCGATCGCGTCGGGGTGTCGACCGCGATCGAATAGTCCTCGCCGCCGAGCAGCGCGGCGACATCGATCGCTCCGCCGGCGCCCGCGCCGCTCGCGCCCCGGGCCTGCGCCTGTCCCTGCCCGTCGACGTCCCCCGAATCGTCTGCGGCGGCGCTCGCGTCCTCGAGCCCCTGGCGAACGGCGTCCGCGTCGTCGGAGAGGCCGCGCGCATCGCTGCGGTCCTGCGTCCGGCCGCTCGACGGCGTCCCCGATCCCGACGGAACCTGTCCGCCCAGGATGCGGGCGATGTCCGCCGCATCGCGGTTCAGTACGCGCAGAACGCGGATCTCGCCCTCCCCCTCGAGCGGCTCGTCGATGCGCTCGATGAACGCGATCAGGCGCTCGACGGCGGCGTCGGTCCCGCGGAAGATCAGGCTGTTGGTCCGCGCGTCGCTCCAGAGCTCGAGCTCGCGGGCATTGAAGCGGCCGGAATCGAACTGGGCCTGGATCATGGCCTCGACGTCGGCGACCTCGCGATGGCGCAGCACGCGCTGGCGCAGCGCGCGCTCGTCGAAGCGGTCGAGCTCGTCGGCGAGGGCGGTCAGCCGCGCGATCGCGCGCTCGGGCCCGCTCGCGATCAGGCTGTTGGTCTGCTCGATCGCGACGAGCGTGACGCTCGTGCCGCCCAGCGGCTGCAGCACGCCGAGGACCGCTTGCAGATTCGCGAACTCGAGCGGAATCAGCGCCGTGACGTAGAGATCCGATTCACGCCGCGCCGAGCCGACGAACGGCGATTCGCCGACTGCCTCGGCGACCCGCGCGATCCGCCATTGATCGACCGTCGAGGGCAGCAGCGAGAAGCCGAGCATCTGGAGCGCGGAGCCGAGAATCTCCCAGGCCTCGTCGGGCGTGACCGGCCGCTTCGCGACCAGCGAGACCAGCCCCCGGACCTGCTCGTCGTAGAGGATCGTTCGCCCCGTCTCCTTCGAGACGAGCTCGATCAAGCGGGTGATCTCCATCCGCTTCTGATTGAGCATGAGGCGCGCGTCGGCGGGCGCCGCGGCGAGGGCGGGCGCAGGCGCGACGAAAGCGGCGATTGGCGCGAGCGCCGGTGCGACGGCGACCGCCGCGCCGACGGCGAGAACGAGCGCGCGGATCGCGCGACTCGCGGCGAGGATCCGCGACCA
>CAZFKD010000046.1:6072-14809 GCA_964519695.1 uncultured Spirochaetaceae bacterium | reverse complement strand
TCTCCGACATGTCCTCGACGGCCTGCAGCGTGCGCACCATCGCGCCGCGCTGATCGGGCCGGGTCGGCGCGAGGGAGAAGCCGCAATTGCCGGCGATGACGGAGGTCACGCCATGCCAGCAGGAGGACGTGAGGCCCGGATCCCAGAAGACCTGCGCGTCGTAATGGGTATGCATGTCGAAGAAGCCGGGGGCGACGACACGCCCGGTCGCGTCGATGCCCCGCTCGCCCTCGAGCCCCTCGCCGATCGCCTCGATCCGCCCGTCGCGGACGGCGACGTCGGTGATCCGGCCCGGCCTCCCCGAGCCGTCGACGACGAGGCCCCCCCGGATCACGAGATCGGCGCGTATGCTCACCACTTCTCCGGATCGGCGGCGATCGCGGCGGGCACCGGATGCCGGAAGAGCTTCGACGCGTTGCGCCAGGCGACGAGCTCCGCCTCGGCCCGCGGCAGCTTCGAGAGATGCTTCCAGACGACGGCCTGCGAATCGGGCCAGGTCCCGTCGAGATGGGGATAGTCGGTCTCGAGCGTGACGTGCTCGGCCCCGATATGCGAGAGCACGTCGAAGGCCGCGTTCTCCTCCAGCGAGCAGAACCAGAAGTTGCGCTGCAGGACCTCGCGCGGCGTCAGCGGGATGTTCTCCCAGGTCCCGTAGATCGCCTGGTATTTGCCGACATGGTCGAGGCGATCCATCAGCCCCGCGACCCAGCCGACGCCGCCCTCCGACAAGCAGATCTTGATGTTCGGGAAGCGCACGGGGATCTTCGAATAGAGCCAGTCGACGGCGGAGAACATCGCGTAGCCGAAGAAGAGCACGCCGATGCAGTCGCCGGGCGCGTCGCTCGAGGTATTCGGCGTCGAGCCGGACGAGCCGACATGGAGACAGACGACGGTCTCGGTCTCCTCGCAGGCGGCGAGCAGCGGATCCCAATAGCCCGTATGGATCGAGGGCAGCCCGAGCGGCTCGGGATTCTCGCTGAACGAGATCGCCTTGAAGCCCCGCGCCGCGTTGCGCCGGACCTCTTCGGCCGCGAGCTTCGGATCGAGCAGCCAGGGGATCTGGCAGGGAATGAAGCGATCCGGATAGGCCCCCGCCCAGGCCTCGAGATGCCAATCGTTGAACGCGCGCACGGTCGCGAGCGCGAGCTCGGGATCCTTCACGCCGAGCTGGAGCCGATGGCCGCAGAAGCCCGCCATCGCCGACGGAAAGCAGACCGAGGCGTAGACGCCGTCGAGATCCATGTCGTGGATCCGCGCATGCACGTCCCAGGACGCTCTGCGCATCTCGTCGAAGCGCACCGGCTCGTACGAGCATTCCTCGATCGGCCGCCCCGCGACCGCCGCGAGACCGATCTGCGGATTGAGCTTGCCGTCGTAGAGCCAGGCCTGGCCGCCATCCGGGTTCTCGACGATGCGCGGCGCCGCCTCCTGGAGATTCTTCGGGAGCCGGCCCTCGAAGAGGTCGGCGGGCTCGACGAGATGATCGTCGGTCGAGATGATGGGCAGATGACGCTTCGCGCGCGGCGGATCGGGGAGGAGCGTCACCTTCTCCGGCTTCTTCCCGCGCATGAAGCCCGCGCGGGTCTCCATCTCCTCGAGCTTGATCCCCGCCATCTTCGTTCCTCTTCTTCTTTTTCTTCCGGTTCGCTCGATTCGGGTCGCCGTCCCGGCCGCGGGCGATATCGCGGCCGCAATCCGGATTCTCTCGCTCCTGCGCTCCGGCCTCGCCCACGCACGATCGCCGATCCGCCGCGCGCGCTCCTTCCCCGCCTCTCGAACCGCCTAACGCGGCGCGGGCGCGAGCGACCAGCCGGGCAGCAGGCCGAGCTCGCTGCAGAGCTCCTGGCCCTGGACCGTCGTCCCGTTCAGCTTCGCGGCGTCCGGCGACTCGAGCAGCCAGCGGACGACCTTGCCGATGACGCTCGCGGGCGCCCCCGCCCCTGCGTCGAAGCCGAAGGCGCCCATGTCCTGCGCAATGCGCTCGGTCGCGATGAAGCCGGGCTGGATGTTGTAGGCCCGCACGCCGACCTCGCGCATCTCCGCCGCGAGCAGCCCGGCGATGCGATGCAGCGCGCCCTTGCTGAAGCCGTAGCCGAGGCCCCAGCCGCCCTTGCCCGCCGGCTCCGGCGGATCTTCGTAGGCGACGGTCGAGGTGATGTTGATGACGGTGCCCTGCTTGCGCTTCACCATCTGCGGCACGATCGCCTTGACGAGCACGACCGGCGCGAGCGCGTTCGCCTCGAGATGATCGCGCAGGACGCGGATCGGCGTATCGAGGATCAGGTCCATATGGCCCGGGCCGATGTAGCGGCCGTTGTTGACGAGAACGTCGATATGGCCCCACTGCGCGAGCACAGCATCCGCCGCCGAGACGAGCGACGGATGATCGAGCAGATCCGCCGGGACGGTCAGGCAGCGGCGGCCCGCGGCCTCGATCTGCGCGGAGGTCGAATCGAGGGAGCCGGGGAGCGGCGTCGTATCCGAGCGCTTGAGGGTCGAGCTGTGTTCGCGGGACTCGCCTTCATGGACGGTGCGCGCGGTGATCGCGACGTCGAAGCCGGCCTGCGCGAGCTCGATGGCGATCGCCTTGCCGATGCCGCGGCTGGCGCCGGTCACGAACGCGATCTTGCGGGAGCTCTCGGATCCTCGGGCGGCGGTCGACACGCTGGTCCTCCGCTCTCGACCCCGGAAACCCGTCGCAGGAGGGCGAGACGGAGGGGGAGAGCCCGCTCGACGCTAACGGCGGCGACTGCGCGTCGCAAGGCGCCGGAATTCGCGCGCCCCGCGTTGCTACGCTCCGCGCGACTCGCGCCGAGAGGTCGTCCGATGCTGTCCGACGAACGCCAGATCCTGAATCTGCTCCATCTCTACTGCGAGCTGCAGGACGCCGCCGATTTCCGGGGCGTCAGCGAGCTCTTCCGCCATTCGGGCTATCGCGTGAAGGGCGGGCAATCGCTCCACGGCTTCGACGAGGTCTACGCGCTGAAGACCCGTCACGACAAGATCCACGAAGACGGCACCCTGCGAACCAAGCACGTCACGACCAATACGATCCTCGACCTCGATCCCGATGGCCGGACCGCGCGCACGCGCTCCTACTTCACCGTCTACCAGGGAACCCCCGCCCTGCCCCTGCAATGCGTGATCGCCGGCCGCTACCACGACACCTTCGAAAAGGTCGACGGCCAGTGGCGTTTCCAGGACCGCTACATCATCGGCGACCTGCAGGGCGATCTCAGCCAGCATCTACGAGACAATCCGATCGCGAACCGCTGATCCAACCCGAACGAGCGCCGGCCCCCGCCGGCCGGGAGCCCGACGTGAAGATGAAGCTCGAAGCCGCGACGCCGCGCGCCCTGTTCGTCGTGTTCGCGAATCCCCTGCCCGAGCACGAAGCCGAGTTCAACCGCTGGTACGACGAAGTCCACGGCCCCGACGCCCTCGGCAACGGCTCGTTCACCGCCCTGCACCGCTTCCGCGCCGTCGGCCCGGGCTATCGCGAGACGCCCTACCTCGCGCTCTGGGAGGCCCCCTACGACTCGGAGGCCGAAGCCTGGGCCTACATCGGTCCGCGCGCCCAGGCCCTGCGCGAGGCGGGGCGCGCCGGCGGCGAGGTCGCCTCCGTCCGTTATGCGCTGATGCTGGTCGCGGCTTCGATGGAGGACGGGCCGGCGCTCGAATCGGTCGGATCGCTCGTGACCTGCCAGAACGACTGGCGGGACACCGCGACCGCGCCGACGACCCGCGCCTGGTGGCTCGGCCTTCCGCCGGAGACGCGCCGCGCCCCCGTCCGCTGGCTCGTCACGAGCGACGCCGCCGGCCGCGGCGCGGGGCATCATCTCGCGATCCTCGCCCATCCCGAAGCCGCAGCCGAGGCCGAAGGCCCAGCCGAGGTCTCGACGACCTCCGGCAAGGGCGCCCGCTCGGCGGATACCCGCTCGGGTGCTGCCCCCGCGATGAGCGCGCCCGACGCTCCCGGCATCGCCCCCGGCATGTCGCCGCTGCCGCCCTACCACACGATCTTCGGGACCACCGTCGGCAGCGACGAGACGAGCGTCCCCCGCGCCCGCGCCTGGCGGATGATCTGGGAGCCGGTGATCAGCCAGCGCGCCTGAAGCGCGGCCTCATTTCGCGCCCGCCGCCTTTGACGCCCCGCGCGCGA
This sequence comes from uncultured Spirochaetaceae bacterium, assembly GCA_964519695.1. GTDB lineage: Bacteria > Myxococcota_A > UBA9160 > UBA9160 > UBA4427 > UBA4427. The sequence goes on along the minus strand of CAZFKD010000046.1, from coordinate 10,647 downwards.
AGTCGAGCGCCTTGGGAACCTTCAGCTTCGTGACGCTCGGAAGCGGCAGCTCGGTCTCCCGCTCGCCGACCCAGCGGAAGGTCATGAAGCCGCGCCGGTGGCCGGCGGTCTCGAGATGGTTCGGATGGTCCGTCGGCTTCTGCGCGATCACGAAGCGGACCTTGCCGTCGGGATCGACCTGGACGTCGTCGTGGGTCCGGGCGGTCTTGCGCTGGGCGTAGTCGACCGATTCGTGCCAGGGATTCTCGATCGCGAAGTTCCAGTAGCGGACATCGAGCCGATCGACCTCGACGACCAGCGCCTCGTCTGCCTCGATCTCGTACGTCCCGATCAGGTAGAGGTTGTCGATGCTGCTGATGTCGGCACCGAAATCGTCGCTGTTGAGCCGCATGAAGGCGTTGATCGAATCGCCGAGCCCCGGCGTCACGTAATGATGGAGCCGGGCGAGCCCGTTGACGGCGCCGAGCGTCGCGCGGATGCCATCGGCGACCTCCGCGTCGGTCGACGGCGCGAGGGGATCCAAGGGCTTTCGCCCGACGACCTCGACCTGATAGGTCGCGAGCTGCTCGCTGGCGCGGTCGCCGATGTACTGGCGCACCAGGATCGATCCGTCGCCGGGCTTCGACTGGATCCATACGCCCGGCGCCTTCGGCTTCTTCGCCGTCAGCCAGAGCGTGAAGTTCCCCTGCTCGTCGAGCTCGAGATCGCGTTCGTTGACGTAGCCGATGGCGCGGCTGCGGCCGTTCGGCTCGCGGTGCAGGACCGTGAACGAGAGATGGTCGAGGGTTCCGCGGTTGCCGGTGATGCGATAGTCGTAGGCGCCGTTCCAGGCGAGGTTGTCGTATTCGGCGTTGGGATTGTCGCCGCCGAGCTTGCGCCGCGGCGTATCCATGCGCGCGAAATGCGGCGCCTGCGGATAGCCGTCGCCCGAGACGTCCTGGGACATCGCGAGGGTGCGGAGCAGGAAGCGCATGCCTTCGGCGGCTTCGCGCTCGCTCGTCGCATCGGCGAGGATCATGCCGCGCAGCTCGGCGATCGTCGCCATCAGCTCGTCGAAGGCCTTCACGCTCTCGAGCTGCTCGAACCGAGCGCCCTGCGGCGCCGACGCCGGCGCCGGCTCTGCCGCCCCGACGACACCGGCCCCGAGCCACGCCGTCCCGATCGACACGACGACCGCGAACGCGCCCCTCCCCGACCCGACTCTTCCTCGCATGAAATCCTCCTCCGAGCGGATGGCTCGGAGGCGATGCTACGCGAGCGGGGGCCCATTGCCAGCGCGACTTCCCGGCGCGAAGCTCGTTCGCGGCCCCGGGACCGGGCCTCCCGACCGCGCGACGCGCAGCGCGGCGAACGCATCGAACGAACGCGCGGCGCGGCCGAGGACCTCGATGACTTCGCACGACGACGATCCGCTCCGCGCGAGCCTCGAGCCGTGGATCGGCAAGCCGATGAGCAGCGGCGGCCCGGCCGAGGCGCCCGATCCCGTGAACCTGCCGATGGTGCGCCATTGGGTCGACGCCCTCGACGACCACAACCCGATCTATCTCGACGAGGCCCGGGCGCGCGCCAGCCGCTTCGGCGGCCTCGTCGCCCCGCCCGCGATGCTGCAGGTCTGGACGATGGGAAGGCCGCGCCTCGAGGGCATCGCGGAGCGCGGCGGCTCGTCGAGCGAGATGGACCCCGCGAGCCCCTTCGTCGCGCTCGCCAAGGCGGGCCTGCCCGGGACCCTCGCGACGAACTCCGAGCTCGAGTTCCTCCGCTACCTGCGGCCGGGCGATCAGCTCTATTCGACCTCCGAGCTCGAGTCGATCTCCGAGCGCAAGACGACCGGGCTCGGATCGGGTTATTTCGTGACCTGGATGACGCGTTATTTCGCGCGCGGCGCGCGAGCGGACGAAGCCGTCGGGCGGCAGCGCTTCCGGATCTTCAAGTTCGCGCCGGGCCGGGCGGCCGATTCGAAGGCGCCGGAATCCTCGGCTTCCGCGCCGAGGCCGGAACCGCGGACGTCGGACCCGACGGCGTCGAGCCCGCCGCGCCCTTCGACCGGCGAGGCGAAGGGCGAGCGCCTGCCCGACTTCGCCCTCCCCGTCACGACGACCCGCATCGTCGCCGGCGCCCTCGCCTCGCGCGACTTCATGCCCGTCCATCACGATCGCGACTACGCCCGCAAGCAGGGCGCGCCCGACGTCTTCATGAACATCCTGACGACGAACGGCTACGTCGCCCGCTACGTCACCGACTGGGCCGGGAGCGAAGCCCGCCTGCTCGGCATCCAGATCCGCCTCGGCGGCCCGGCGACGCCGGGGACGACGCTGCGCTTCAGCGGCGAAGTCGTCCGCGAGAAGCAGGACGGCGACGAGCGCGTACTCCAGATCGCGCTGAAGGCCGTCAACGAGCTCGGCATGCATGCGAGCGGAACGGTCGAGCTCACACTGCCCCGTCGCTGAGGAGTGGCTCCGCGGGCGACGATTCCGACGAGCAGAACGAGTAGAACCAGACCACGAGCGAAGGAGCGATGCGATGCACGGCTGGGTCGTCCGCGACAAGGGCTTGCCGAAGGATGTGTTCCACTGGGAGTCGTTCCCCGAGCCGACCCACGAGGCGATGAGCCGCCTCGCGATGGACGTCGAAGGGCTGCGCGTGCGGCGCGGCGACGAGCCGGCCTGCGATCACTACGCCTTCGTGCGCGTGCTCGCGGCGGCGCTCGCGACCCCCGACCACACCATGGCGACCGGCGCCTATCCCGTCCCGATCCCGCGACCCTACGTTTCGGGCCAAGAGGCCGTCGGCATCGTCGAGGAGACGTCCCCCTCCCTCGCCCATCTGAAGGGCAAGCGGGTCATGGGCTTCACGCCGCAGCCCTTCGGCAGCTTCGCGGCGAAGTCCGTGATGGCGCTGCCGACGATCTGGGAGGTCCCCGACACGATGAGCGACGAGGACGCGGCGGGCTTCGTGATCCCCGCGCATACCGCCTATCACGCCGTCCACCGCCGCGGCAAGGTCCAGGCGGGCGAGACGGTACTCGTGCTCGGCGCGGCGGGCGGTGTTCCGTCCTCGGCGGTCCAGCTCTGTGCGGCGGCGGGTTGTCGCGTCATCGCGGTCGCCGGCGGCGCGGAGAAGGTCGACTTCTGCCGCAAGATGGGCGCCGAGATCGTGATCGATCATTCGCGCGAAGACTTCGTCGATGCCGTCCAGCGGATCGTCGGCGAACACGGCATCGACGTCATCGTCGACTTCGTCCAGGGCGAGCCCGGCCGCCGCGCCCGCCCGCTGCTCCGCGTCGAAGGCCGCCATCTGCTCTGCGGCCATGCCGGCGGGCTCATCCCGATCCATCCGGCCGAGTTCTACGTCCAGAACTGGACGCTCGTCGGCGTCTGCATGGGCACGGGCTACGGCCCCGCCCTGATGGAGATCGAGCAGAAGGCCCACGACGACCTGATGGCCCTCGTCCGCGCCGGCCAATACCGCGCGACCACGAGCCGCGTCATCTCCTTCTCCGAGATCCCCGCAGCGCTCGAAGACCTCGCCAATCGCCAGACCTTCGGCCGCGTCGTCGCCCGCCCGTGAACCGCACGCGCGGGGGAGACGGGGGGCAGAGCCTCGTCACAAGACGCGACCGGTCCGGCGCGCTGGGCGCGAATGGCTCGCCCTTGGCACGACGCGCGCTGCTTCTTGGATGGTGTTGCTTCGGCAATCGCCCTGCCGGGGCGACCTTCGGCTGCGCTTGACTTCGCGCCCAGCGCACCGGACCGATCACTCGCGCCATGCAGCGTCGACGCGGCCCACTTCCAGCGCATGCCATTCGACTTTGCTTTGGATTCAACCCCGACCAACTTGCACCCATGCGAGCGCACGGCGTGGAAGGGGGGATGCGAAGTCAAGCGCAGCCTTCGCTCGCTTCAGCTCGCAATTCGCAGCAGCAGAACGATCCAAGAAGCGACGAAGGCCGTGCCAAGGGCGAGCCATTCGCATCCCCCCTTCCACGCCGTGCGCGTCTTGTGAGTCCGAGTCCGTCCCACGAGGCGCGTCTTGTGGGTCCGAGTTCGTCAGTCCCGTTCGGCGAAGACGGCCGAGGCGACCCGGAAGCCCGCGACCGCCGCCGGTGTCCCCGCGTAGATGCCGAGCTGCATGATCGCTTCGCAGATCTGGGCGCGGGTCAGGCCGTTGTCGAGGGCCATCCCGACGTGGGTTCGGAACTCTTCCATGCGGCCGAGCGCGCCGATCACCGAGAGCGACATCAGGCTCCGCTGCGCGGGCGTGAGGCCCGGCCGCTGCCAGACGGCGCCGGCCGAGCGGGCGATGAGGGCGTGCATGTCCTCGCGGATCTCGTCGGGGATCGCGAGCGAGGCCAGGATGTCTGCGCGGGGCACGGTGTCGCTCATGGCGTTCTTCTCTCCAGGTGGGTTGGGCACTCGCGCGCGGAACGGGCACGCGCGGGCGACGGACCCACGCCCGTCCCGAACATCAGTTGGGTCGCATCCGCGGCCACCGGGTTCCAGCCCACCGCGGGGCCGGTGGCGAAGATCGTCCGCGTGTGAACCCACTCGTTCGCGGAGTCGCGTCGGTACTCCACCA
>CAZFKD010000046.1:0-6062 GCA_964519695.1 uncultured Spirochaetaceae bacterium | reverse complement strand
GAGCCTGCTGCGCGCGCCTCGGCGATCCGTCTCAGCGCTTCGGCTCGGGCGGCTCGGGCAGCGCGTCCGCGATCTCGCGGAGCTTGTTCTTGGCGACCTTGTCGAGGGTCGCGGTCGGGAACTCGTCGCGGAAGTAGACGGCGCGCGGGACCTTGAAGCCGGCGAGCTTTGCGCGGCAATTCGCGAGAATGGCTTCGGCGTGCTCGCTCTCCGAACGCTTTTCGCCGGGCGCGCGAATCACGAAGGCGACGGGGACCTGGTCGAGCATTTCGTGCTTGCGCCCGACGACCGCGATGTCCGCGATCCCGCCGACCTCGCGGCAGCAATCCTCGACCTCGCGGGCCGAGACGTTCTCGGCGCCGACTTTCAGCGCGTCCTTGTCGCGCTCCTTGTAGAAGAAATTGCCCTCGGCGCCGAGCACGACGCGATCGCCGGTCTTGAACCAGCCGTCCTCGCTGAACGACTTCTTCATGGCTTCGGGGTTGTCGAAGTACTCGAGGAAGAGCTGGATGCCGCGCCGGCCGCGGATCCAGAGCTCGCCCGTCTCGCCCTGGGCGCACGGCCGCTCCGTCTCGGGATCGACGATCGCGAACTCGTAGCCCGGGGTCGGCTTGCCCATCGAGCCGACGGGATAGGTCTGGAGCCAGTCGTTGCGCGTCGCGTGGATGACGGTCTCGGTCATGCCCCAGGCCGCCATGACGCGGAGGCCGAGCATCTTCTCGAGCTCGGGCATGATGAGCCCGAAGATGCCGACCTTGAGCTTGTTGGCGGGAATCGGCTTGCCCGCGATCGCCTTGAAGACGAAGGGGATCAGCGAGATGTGGGTCACGCCGTGTTCGACGACGACCTCCCAGAAGCGCGACGCCGAGAATTTCGGCTGCAGCACGACCGTCCCCCCGGCCCCGAGCGTCGTCCAGAACGACCAGCTCTGGGCGTTCACGTGGAAGAAGGGGAGATAGACGAGGTAGGTATCGTCGGTCTTCATGTCGATGTTCGCGGGGCCCATGCGGCTCGCCCAGAGCGCGTTGGCATGGGTATGGACCACGGCCTTGGGGCGCGAGGTCGTCCCCGACGTGAACATGATGCCGGCGGGCGCCATCGGGTCGGCGGGGGGCGCCGGGAGCGACGCGCCATCGCCGCGCAGCGCCTCGAAGGACTCGAGACCGTGAGCGCTCTCTTCGGCGCTCGCCGCCTCGCCCGAGTTGTCTTCGGTCACGGCGATGAAGCGCAGCTTGCGCGCGTTCGCCTGGACGAGCTTCGCGAACTGCGGCTGGGTCACCGCGCCGACGCAGCCCGTATGCTCCGCGAAATACTCGATCTCGGCGCCGGCGCTACGCGTGTTGGTCGTGACGCCGACGGCGCCGAGGCGCGCGCAGGCATACCAGGTCAGCACCGACTCGGGACAGTTCTCGGCATGGATGAGGAGCTTGTCGCCCTTCGAGACGCCCCTTGCCGCGAGCCCCGCCGCCACGTTCGCGACTTCGCGCTCGAACTCCGCATAGCTGTAGCGCCGTCCTTCGCCGCTCTTCGGCTCCCAGACGAGGAAGGGATGGTCGGGCTTGTTCTTCGCCCAATGCGAGAGCAGCCAGGGGATGTCCTGGCCGGCGAACTGGAAGGCGTCGACGTATTTCGGATCCAACATGGAGGTTCATTCCTTTACGCGAGGCGGTCTTCGCGGAGCCGCCGCAGGGATTTCGTGCGCCGCGCAGACGCCACGGGTTCGTGGGTGAATGGTTTGGACTCGAGGCTCTCTCGGGTCGGACGACCGAGGAATGTGCCGAAGGCGGATGAGTCGGTCGACCGCCCCGCATCGCCCCCGACACGCAACTCGAGCGCAAGAGACCTGCAAGCGGTGCCCGATCTGCGATAAGGTCGGCCGCCCCAAGGAGGTATCACGAAAATGCATTCCCACCGCCCGACGACCCATCCCCTCTTCCGCCTGCTCGCCAGCGCCGCCTGTGCGGTCGCCCTCGCCGGCTGCCAATCCGACAAGCCCCCGACCATGGGCGATCGCATGCTCGCCGTCGGCGCTTCGCATCAGGGGGTCACAGACCAGTGGCATGCCTCAGCCGAGATGAAGAACGAAGCGGAGGACGACGTCCGTGAAGCCCAGAAGGCCATCAAGCAGGCCGAGAAGGATCTCGAGAAGGCGCGCAAGGATCTGGTCGACGCCAACGAGCGCCTCGCCGAGGGCAAGGCCGGCATGGCCCACGCGGTCTCCGAATTCAACCGGCTCTTCCCCGGCCAGGCGCTGCCGACCGGCGAATAGCGCCCCGCCGTTCGAGTCCGGTCGTCGGCGCGCAGCGGCCCGCCGCCCGCGCCGACGACCGACGCCGACGACCTCGCTGCGCCCTCCCCCGGCGCTCAGCGCTCCGATACGTAGCTCTGATGCAGCCGGACCGGCGCGGCCTTCGCCCGCCGGATGCGGATGTTCAGGATCTCGACGAAGAGCGAGAAGGCCATCGCGAAGTAGATGTAGCCCTTCGAAACGTGCTGCCCGAATCCGTCGGCGATCAGGATGACGCCGATCAGGAGCAGAAACGAGAGCGCGAGCATCTTCATGGTCGGATGGCGCTCGATGAACTCCGAGATCGCGCCGGCGAACGCGAGCATGACGCCGATCGCGATCATGACGGCGGCGATCATGATCTCGACGTGGCGCGCCATCCCGACGGCCGTGATCACGGAATCGAGCGAGAAGACCGCGTCGAGGATCACGATCTGGAGCAGAACCGTGCCGAAGGCCGCCTTGGCCGGCGCGGTTCCAGTGGCCGCATGCTCCGCGCCCTCGAGCTTGTCGTGGATCTCCCAGGTGGCCTTCGCGAGCAGGAAGAGACCGCCGAACAGCAGGATGAGGTCCCGCCCCGCGAAGGCATGATCCATGAGCGAGAAGAGGGGCCGCGTCAGGCTCATGACCCAGCCGATGGCGAAGAGCAGCACGATCCGCATCGCCATCGCCAGCAGGAGCCCGATCCGGCGAGCGTGCGCCTGCTCGGCCTCGGGCAGCTTCGCGACGAGGATCGAGATGAAGACGATGTTGTCGATCCCGAGCACGATTTCGAGCGCGGAGAGAGAGAGGAGCGCGATCAGGCTTTCCGTCGTGAATAGCTCGGCCATTCGGGTGCTAGTTCTCCGGTTTTCGGGTTGATTCGCCCATCGGGAGCGACGCCTTTGCTCCGGCGGTCGTTCGCTCGGGCACCTTCCAGCGCTCCCCGACGGCCATGACGCGGACGCGGTCGTCCGTGCCCGATCGCTCGGCGACGACCCGCGCCAGCTCCCGGGGCGGCCAGTCGAGGGGCTCGTCGGTCAGGTCGAAGGTGCCCCAGTGCATTGCGAGCATGGTCCCGGCGCGCAGATCGAGAAAGGCCTGGTAGGCCTCCGCCGGATCCATGTGTTGATAGGCCATGAACCAGCGCGGCGCGTAGGCGCCGATCGGCAGCATCGCGACGTCGATCGGCGCGAAGCGCCGACCATACTCGGCGAAGCCCTCGAAATGCCCGGTATCCCCCGCGAAGAAATAACGATAGTCGCCCGAATCCACGAGCCAGGCGCACCAGAGCGTCTCGTTCTCGCCCTGTCCGATGCGAAGACTCCAATGCTGGGACGGAAGGCAGGTGATCGTGAAGCGTCCTCGGCGCGCGCTCTCCCACCAATCGAGCTCGACGACGTCTTCCCGGCCCCGCTTGCGGAACCAGGCGGCGAGTCCCTTCGGCACGTACCAGCCGACCGTCGCCGGGAGCGCCTTCACGGTCTGTTCGTCGAGGTGGTCGTAATGATTGTGCGAGACGATCGCGAAGGCGTCGGCGGGTACGGACTCGACGGGCAGTCCCGGCGGTACGGCGCGCGCCGGGACGAGCGCGCGCTTCGAGAAATGCGGATCGGTGAGGAAGACGTCGTCGCGATCGTGGACGGCGAAGGTCGCATGGCCGACCCAGGTCACCGTCGCCGAATGTTCCTCGCCCGCGAGGTACGCGCCGTCGTTCTCGACCCGCGGAATCGAAGGCGGGCCGTAGCCGGCATAGGGATCGCGCGAAGTCTTCCAGACGAGCATGTCCCAGAGCGAAGGGCGCTCGAACCGGCGCCAGGGATTGAAGAAGCCGTCGGCGTCCCGATGGGGGGCGTAGAGCGCGGCCGCGCCATCGCCCTCGCCTTGGCTCGCACCCTCGCCGCGCGCGAAGGCCGCGGGCAGCAATCCGGCGCTCGCGAGAGCGAGGACCAGCACGGCGAGCCGCGCCGCGCGGGCGCGGCCCGGGGCCTGCATCGCTCTGGATCCGGTCGGCCCGTTCAAGGCGCCTCCTCGATCGGCTCGACGGGCCGCCCCGATGCGAACCACGCATCGATGCCCCCCGCCAGCGGGCGTACGCGCTCGATCCCCCGCCTTTTCAGCATGAGCGCCACACGGGCGCTCGAGGCTTCGTTCGGTCAAGCACAGTAGAGGATGATCTCGCGATCGCGCGGGATCTCCGCATGCCGCGCGTCGAGCTCGTCGATCCGGGCGATCCGCAGCAGGCGCAGGAAACGCTGCCGCTGCCAGAACTTCCACGCGATCCAGAGCACGACCGAGACCCCGATGAAGCTGATCAGCCGCGTGCCGACGGCGGACAGGATCGCGAGGAAGCCCTCGATCGGGTCCCGCAGCAGATAGCCGGCCGCGAGGAAGGCGCCATTGAAGAGCAGCGCCCCCATCGCATCGAAGAGCAGGAAGCGGCCGTACGCCATCCCGCCCGCTCCGGCGAGGGGCGGCGCGACCGTCTGCAGACCGGGGACGAACTTGGCGAACAGGAGCGTCGAAGGCCCCCGGCGCTCGAAGCTCTCGCGCGTCGTGCGAACGCAGGAGTCGGGCTCGAGCGAGATGCGGCAGAGCAGCCCGAGTACCGCATGGCCCCGGCGGCGACCGATCTCGAACCAGAGCAGATCGGCCGGAAGCGAAGCGAGCGTCGCGGCGACGAGCAGGGTCGCGCCCGAAAGCTCACCGCTCGCGACCAGGCTCCCGGCGAGCAGCAGCGTCGGGATCGAGGGAATCGGAATCCCGAGCTGGTCGATCGCCACCGCAAAGGCGATGATCCACGGACCATGACTGACGAGAAGGGCTTGAAAGTCGGGCATCCAGACTCGATCCGGGGGTTCGATCCGGGCGCGCCACATCATACAGCGATCGCGCCGGGACCCGCATCCCGCAGCCGTCGTTCGCAGGGATCGCGGGATCGATCAGGCGCGAGGGGCCGTGGCCGCGATCGCCTCCCGGGCGCGCTCGAGACAGACGCCGACATCCTCGAGGAGCGAGTCCGATTCGCGCTCGAATTCGAGCGAGAGCGCGCGGTCCGGCCCGAACCCGATCGACCGAAGGGCCCCGAAGAGGCCGATCAGATCGAGTCGTCCTTCACCGAGCAGACAGCCCGAGGCGAAGAATCCGGGCCCCTCGAAATCCTTGAAATGGACGCCGAGCACCCGGGGCCCGAGGCGGCCGACCGCGTCGACCGGATCCTCGCCGGACCGGATGAAATGGCCGGTATCGACACAGGCTCCGAAATTCGGGGCGCGCCCGGCGAGCGAAGCTTCGAGGTCGGCGATCTCGTCGTAGCGGGTCCAGGGCCCGTGGTTGTGGATGCCGAGACGGACCGAGGGATGCGCGCGACAGAGTCGGTCGAGATCGTCGAGCACCGCGTCGTCGGGCGAGATCGTGAGCAGCGGGATGCCCGCGCGCAGGGCGAACCGGAAGAGCCGCTCGGCCTCGTCGCGGTCCGAGACGGAGTGGACCCCTGAGGCGGAGATCCGGATGCCGCGAGACGCGATCGCCTGCAGGGCCGGATCGAGGACCGCCGCGTCGTCGCTGACGGGCAGATGCGAGCCGAGGCGGTAGAAGAGGATCTCGAGCTCGGGGATCAGCTCGACCTCGCGGATGCCGAGCGCGACGAGGACGTCGAGCATCGGCTCGAGGGCGTGGCGCCGGAGTGTGAAGCTCTGGATCCCGAGAGCGAGATCCGCGTCCGGCGTCGGCGATGCGAGGCGCGCCGCGCGTGCGGTCGGCCCGCCGAGCGCGACGGCCGCCGTCAGCGCGGCCG
>CAZFKD010000045.1:8002-14844 GCA_964519695.1 uncultured Spirochaetaceae bacterium | reverse complement strand
CGTCGTGCCGATCGTGCCCGACGAGTCGCGGACGTTCGGGATGGAGGGCATGTTCCGGCGGCTCGGCATCTATTCGTCGGTCGGCCAGCTCTACGATCCGGTCGACTCGGATCAGGTCGCCTACTACCGGGAAGAGAAGGACGGGCAGATCCTGCAGGAGGGCATCAACGAGGCCGGCGCGATGGCCTCGTTCATCGCGGCCGGAACGGCCTATGCGAGCCATGCCGTCCACATGGTGCCGTTCTACATCTTCTACTCGATGTTCGGATTCCAGCGCATCGGCGATCTCGCCTGGGCCGCGGGCGACATGCAGTGCCGCGGCTTCCTGCTCGGCGGAACCTCGGGTCGGACGACGCTCGCCGGAGAGGGACTCCAGCATCAGGATGGCCACAGCCACATCCTCGCCGGCACGATTCCGTCCTGCATCTCCTACGACCCTGCGTATGCCTACGAGCTCGCGGTCATCATCCAGGACGGTCTGCGGCGGATGTACCGCGAGAACGAGAACGTCTACTACTACTTGACGGTGATGAACGAGAAGTACGCGCAGCCCGCGATGCCGAAGGGCAGCGAGAACGGGATCCTGCGCGGCATGTACCGCGTGCGTGAAGGGCAGGGCAAGGGCCCGCGCGTTCAGCTGCTCGGCAGCGGTGCGATCCTGCGCGAGGTGCTCGCCGCGGCCGAGATGCTCGAGCACGACCACGGCGTCCCCGCCGACGTCTGGAGCGTCACGAGCTTCAACGAACTCGCGCGCGACGGTCAGGACGTCTCGCGCTGGAACGCGCTGCATCCGACCGAGGAGCGCCGCCGCAGCTTCGTCGAGCGACAGCTCGCGAGCACGACCGGCCCGGTTATCGCAGCGACGGATTACATGCGCCTCTATTCCGAGCAGATCCGCGCCTACGTCCCGAGCACGTATCGGACTCTCGGAACCGACGGCTGGGGCCGCAGCGACAGCCGCGAGAAGCTGCGCCATTTCTTCGAGGTCCACCGCAACTACGTCTGCGTCGCGGCGCTCTCGGCGCTGGCCGACGACGGCTCGTTCGATCGGGCCAAGGTGGCGCGCGCGATCACGAAATACGGCATCGACGCCGAACGGCCGGCGCCGAGCCGGCGATAGCGGGCGGGGAGGTCCGGCGTGGCCGAGCGACGCGAGATCCGGGTGCCCGACATCGGCGATTTCGACCAGGTCGAAGTCGTCGAGGTCCTCGTCAAGCCGGGCGATCCGATCGAGATCGACGATCCGCTCGTCAGCATCGAGAGCGAGAAGGCGACGATGGAGATCCCGTCGCCCGAGGCGGGGGTGCTCGTCGAGCTCACCGTGAAGGAGGGCGACCGCGTCTCCCAGGGCAGCTTGATCGCCATTCTCGACGCTCGCTCGTCGGTCGCCGGCTCGGCCGGGAAGAAGGCGGCGGGTGCGGGCAAGGCGGCGAGCGCGGAAGCGGCCGGCGCGCGGTCTGCGACGTCGAAAACTCCGCCCCGGGCGGAGCCGGCTGCGCCGCCGAGCGCGCAGAGATCGGCCGCTGCGACGGGCGGCGAGCCGAAGTCGCCGGCTGCGGCGCAGCCGAAGGCGTCGCCGCCTGAACGAAACGCGAAGTTCGACTCGATCGAGCTCGATCGCCCCGCGCGGCAGATCTCGCCCGCCGCGGCGAATCCGGTTCCGGATCGCACCGGCCTGGCGCATGCGAGCCCGCTCGTCCGGCGCTTCGCGCGCGAACTCGGCGTGCCGGTCGGGGAGGCCGAGCCGACGGGACCGCACGGTCGAGTGTTGATCGACGACGTGAAGCGCAAGGTGCGCGAGCGCTTCTCGGAGGGGAGCGAGACGCCCGCTTCGGCGGGCGGAGCCGCGGCGGGCGCGCGCGGTCCGGGCATCGCTGTGGTGCCCTTCATCGATCCGGCCCGCTTCGGCCCGGTCTCCGAGCAGCCGCTCACGCGCATCCAGAAGGTCTCCGGGCCCGCGCTTCAGCGCAGCTGGCAGAACGTTCCCCACGTCACCCAGCACGACGAAGCGGACATCACCGAGCTCGAGCGCTTCCGGCGCGATCGCAAGGACCAGGCGAGCGCGAAGGGCGTCAAGCTCTCGCCGCTGCTCTTCGTCATGAAGGCCGTCGTGATCGCGCTGCGCGAACACCCGGCGCTGCGCTCGACCCTCTCGGCTGAGCGCGATCGGCTGCTCGTCAAGGACTACTTCCATCTCGGCATCGCCGTCGATACGGACCAGGGGCTGGTCGTGCCGGTCGTGCGCGACGTCGACCGCAAGGGCGTCTTCGAGCTGGCGGCCGAGCTGCAGTCGACGGCCGAACGCGCGCGGAGCCGCAAGCTGACGCCCGACGATCTCGCCGGCGCCTGCTTCACGATCTCGAGCCTCGGTGGGATCGGCGGTACGGCCTTCTCGCCGATCGTGAACGCGCCGGAGGTCGCGATCCTCGGGCTTTCGAAGGCCCAGGTGAAGCCCGTCTGGCGCGGACCGTCGCCCCTCGACATCCCTGCCGGCGCGCCCGGAGAGGAAACGCCGGTCGGCCATTTCGAGCCCCGTCTCGTGCTGCCGCTCTCGCTCTCCTACGACCATCGTGTCATCGACGGTGCGCTGGCCGTCCGCTTCACGACGCGACTCGCCGCCATCCTCGCCGACCCGATGCAGCTGCTGCTCTGAGCCGCCGCGAAGCGAGCTGCCCCGCAGGAAGTCTCAACACCCATCCCAGGCTGGCCGATCGACGGCGATATGCCTCACCCGAAAGCGAATCGACCTGCCCCCGTCGGCCCGGGACCCGCTCCGACCCATCTCGGCGACCGGTTCCGCGAGCTCGGCGAAGGGCTCGATCGCGCCGGGGCGGCCGGTATGCTCGTCTTCGGGGCCCCGATGCTCGCGCAGGTCGAGCGCCGCCACGGCGAGCTCGCCCGGTTGGCCTGCCTCGAGGCGCTGCGCGCCCGGGTGGCCGAGGTCGCCGAAGAGCGGCTCCGGACGGATTTCGTGGTGACCCTCTCGGAGCCGGGCTTCGACGAGGTCATCGTCGTCCTCTTCCGCCGTCCGAGCTCGGCCGGCTTTTATCGCACCGAGATGCCGGGCTTCCGACACGAGGTCGGCCGCGCGCTCGCCGCCGACGGGGCCCAGCTCTTCTATCCCTATCTGCGGGGCGCGTCCACGCTGCCGGTCGGGCTGGCCGTCGAGCTGCGCAACCCGCAGTTCGGGACGGCGACCCAGCTGCGACGGCTGGTCGACCAGGCGCGCCGGGCGTGCGCGCACGACGCCGAGACGACACGGCGATCCCATCGGCAGGAGCTGCTCGAGACGATCCTCGATCAGCGCATCTACTCGGTCTACGAGCCGATCGTCGAGGTCTCGTCGCGGACCGTGTTCGGCTACGAGGCGCTCGCCCGCGGCCCCGAACGTTCGCGTTTCCATTCGCCGATGGCCCTCTTCACCGCGGCCGAAGAGCACGATCTGGTCTTCGAGCTCGACTGCGCCTGTCGCGAGAGCGGACTGCGCGGCGCCGTCGACTTCCCGAGCGGCACGAAGCTCTTCCTCAACATCCGCCCGACGACGATCCACGATCCGAGCTTTCGCGAGGACCGCCTGATCGAGACTCTCGAGAAGCGTCGACTCGCGCCCCACGACGTCGTCTTCGAGATTTCCGAGCAGGAATCCATCCGCAGCTTCGGTGCGTTCCGCGAGATGCTCGACCACTACCGACGGCTCGGCTTCCAGTTCGCGCTCGACGATACGGGCGCGGGCTATGCGGGCCTCGAGGAGCTCGTCGAGATCGAGCCCGACTACATCAAGATCGATCGCTCGATGGTCTCCGGCGTCGATCAGGATCCGGCGCGACAGGACGTGCTCACCGCGGTCCTGCAGCTGGCCGACAAGATGGGCGCGCAGGTCATCGGCGAGGGGCTCGATACGCTCGAGGAGCTCGAGATGCTCGGGCGCCTCGGGATCCGCTTCGGCCAGGGCTGGCTGTTCGGGCATCCGACGCCGCTGCGGGCCGCCGAATAGCATCCGAATCTTCGCCCCGAGCGCTGCTCGGGCGAGAGCACCTCAATTCCAGATCGAATCCGTTCCCGGTCCGAGCCCGACGAGTCGCTCGCTCTCGCGCCAGAGCGAGCGGGCGAGCTCGGGGTCCCCGGCGCGACCGGCGAGGCGGACCGGCTTCTCGTCTGCGAAATAAGTGCCGTTCGGCGCGTCGACCTCCGGATCCCCGCAGAGCAGGATCGAGGTCGCGGCGCCTTGCGCGGGGGTCCGGAAGAAGAGCGCGAGCACGGGCAGCAGGATCTTCGCGAGCCCGCCGTTGTTCGCGCCCAGCCGGGTCGCCACCGCCCCGGGATGGGCCGACCAGACGCGCAGATCGCGGCCGCCGACCCGCCGGGCGAGCTCGTTCGTGAACAGGATGTTCGCGAGCTTCGAGCCGCCGTAGACCCGCATCGCCGAATAGCGTCTGCGCGACTGCAGATCGTCGAGATCGAGCCAGCCGAAGCGATGCGCATGGGAGGCGACGTTGACGATGCGCGCGCCCGGCCGGGAGAGCAGCTTCGGCATCAGCAGGTTCGTCAGCAGGAAGGGAGCGAGGTGATTGACCGCGAAGGTCGTCTCATGGCCGTCCGGGGTCTCGCTGCGGGAGAGCATCGTCACACCGGCGTTGTTCAGCAGCACGTCGACCTGCGGGAGCTCGCGATCGAGCTCCTCGGCGACGCGTCGGACCTCTGCGAGGCGTTCGAAATCGGCGCCGAACAGCCGCACGCAGGGCCGCCCGGCGCGCTGCTCGATGCGCGCCTTCGTCTCGGCCCCGCGCTCGGCCGAGCGGCAGACGATCGCGACGTCTGCGCCGCGCAGCGCGAGCGCCTCTGCCGACGCTTCGCCGATGCCGGAGGTCGCCCCGGTGACGATGCAGGTCCTGCCCTCGAGATCGTTCATGTCCGGGACTCCTGCAGAAGGCTCGTGAGGAAGAAATCTTCGATGCGATCGGCGAGGAGTGTCTGCGTCTCCCGCTCGCCGCGCAACTCTTCGAGCGGCCGGATCGCTCTTCGCTGGCCCGGTCGCGGAGCGTTCTGGTGCATTCGATGCAGCAGCTCGATGCCGTCGCAGAAGTGGAAATGATCGGCGTCTTCGAGGATCTCGAGCGCCGCGCCCTTTCCCAGCCGCTCGAAGAGCGGCAGGAGGCTCGTCTCGAGATCGACGAGCACGTCGTCGCGCGCAGCGATCACGAGGGTCGCCACCGGATTCGGTAGCGGAAGCTCGCCCGGCGCGAACGCACGCGATCCGACGAAGGGCTCGGCCACGGGCGCGAGCGAGCAGACGGCGCGCACGCGCGGGTCGAGCGCCGGAAGCTTCAGCGCCGTCCAGCCACCGAAAGAATGGCCGGCGCTGCCCACCCACGCCGGATCGAGGGCAGG
Source organism: uncultured Spirochaetaceae bacterium (assembly GCA_964519695.1). Lineage (GTDB taxonomy): Bacteria > Myxococcota_A > UBA9160 > UBA9160 > UBA4427 > UBA4427. The sequence continues at coordinate 9,456 of CAZFKD010000045.1, read as the reverse complement.
CAGGCGGGGCAGCGGATCGACCCGGGGCGCGTCCGAACGATCCTGCGCGGCAGCGGGCCCGCCCAGCAGGGCCCGGACCACGGCGTGGAGATCGCCGGGCCGCTGCCGACGGATCTCCCGATGCACGGCACGCCTCGCTTGGTCGTCGGTCAGGGCGAGCATCTCCGGAAACGTGTTGCCGACGTGATCGGGGGCGGCGACGACGAAGCCCGCACGGGCGAGGCGGGTCGTCAGGAACGTCGATTGCTGGCGATAGCCGGAGTTGCCGTGGGAGAAGACGATCAGCGGGCAGGGGCCCGCGATCGGTTCGAGATCCCGCCGCGCGTCGTGAGGAAGGCCGAGGGGGTGGTGCGCGGGCTCGCCGCGCTCCGGCTCGCCGTCGGCCGGAGGGCGTGCTGGATACCAGATCTCGGTCGGGAGCCTTCGCCCCGGCATGTCGGCGCGCACGACGGTCGTCTGCGCGACACCGACCGCAAAGCCGCCCGACCGATCCGACCGCCCGGTTTCCATGGACTCTATCTATTCCGACAGACGCATCGGCGCAAGCGCCGCAACCGAGACGATGTCCTCACGGCCTCTCAGTGCGCTTCGGCGGGATCGACGCGGGCGACCAGATAGAATGCGGCGCTGCCTGCCTCGAGGCGGCGCTCGTCGACGTCGGCGATCTGCTGGATGAAGCGTCGATCCCGGGCCTGCTCGGGATCGAAGCAGCCTGCGATCGGACCGCGGACGAACGCCTCGGCCAGGAATCCGAATCGGGCCAGCAGCTCGAGCTCGAACCCCTCTCGCAGTCGTCGCAGGAGCTCGTTGCGCGGCGGCCTCTCCCGGGCGGCGAAGGCGTCGCGGAAGCTCCCGATCCGGCGACCGGTTGCGGGAGCATGCGTATAGCGCTCGGGGAGGAGCGCCCAGATCCGTTCGCCGATCGCGGCGAGCGCATCGTCGGGGGTCACCGCTCCGAGACCCGCCTGCTCGAGCAGGACGATCGCCGAGCCGCCTCCGCTCGCGCTCCGCAGCGCGTCGAGCCACGGCGCGACGTCGTCTTGCCAGGTCAAAAACTCCCGCGTGACGACGACGGCGGGCTCAAGCTCACGCAGGCAAGCGCGCAGGGCCTCAGGCTGCTCGGGAAACGCTCGCCCCCGAACGCGCCCACACAGCGGATCGTCGACTGCATCGAACCTCTGCGCGGTTGCTGCAGGGTCCGAGACATGCAGTACGAAATCCGGTGCACCGGCGCGGACCAGCGATGCCGCGAGCGCGCGCGACTCGGCGGCGACGCCGCGCCCAACGAGCAGGATCGAGAGAGGCCGCCGCGTCGAACGCGCCCGTCGCGCGAGGGGCTCTCGCAAGAGGTCGGGGATCGAGTCGATGCCGAGCGGTCCGAAGCTCCGGCGCACCTGGTCTTCGAGCCAGAACGAGAAGATCGGATGCGGCCCGGCATCGGCGGGCGCGGCGGG
>CAZFKD010000045.1:5595-7992 GCA_964519695.1 uncultured Spirochaetaceae bacterium | reverse complement strand
GTCGTGTCGCCGCGCCCGCCGGCGTCGGCCGGGCTGCGGCGTCGCTCGAGCCCGCGGCGTCACGATCTTGTGTCGCCGAGGGCGATGGAAACAGCACGCTCACGTCCGCTGGCAGCGCGCGGGCTCGTGATGTGTCTTCGTACGGCTCCTCGGAGCCCGCGGCTGTGGGCTCGGCACTGCGCAGGGCGGTGCGGAGGCTCGCAAGCAGAGTCTGTGCCTCGCCATGGCGGCGTCGCTCGTTCTCTGCCCGACGGCGTGCCTCTTCGAGGCTCCGCTCGAGCGACCCGACACGCTCCTGGAGCGCGGCCTGGCTGCGGTTGCGATCGATGATCTCCTGTTGCCGGGCCGCCAGGGCGCGATGGAGTTCGATGCGTTCGAGCAGAGCGTGCTCGAGCTCGGCCTCGAGGGCGGTGATGCGTCCGCGGAGTGCACTGCGCTCGGCTTGCTCGTCGAGGGCGGGCTCCGGCGAGGGGCGACCGGCGCCCGGGTCGGGCAGGGCGGGGAAGCCCGTCGCCGCGAGCTCGGTTCGCAGGCGCGTGATCTCTTCCCGCTGGCTCTGGGTCGTCTCCCGAGCGATCGCGAGCGTGGCCCGGGCCTCCCGAAGCTCCGCGGCGAGCAGTCGCTCTGCGGTTGGGGCCACCTGAGCCGGGGCATGGCTCGGCGGTCGAGCGGGCGGGAGCGCGCGCGTCGGCTCGATGGAGCGGGGCGTCGTCGTCGCGATGGATCCGGACTCGGCGAGGGGCCGTCGCTGCCAGCCGGGCGTGTCGGAGGCGGTGCGTCCGCGCGGCGTCTCGGCGACGGTCGGCGTCGGCGAGGCGAAGGGATCCCGCGCCGGGGCGGCGTTCTTCCGCGCTGCCCCCTCGCGCACGCATGCATCGCGTGCGAGCCGCCGGGCGCGAGTCGCTTCGAGCAGCTTCGTCGTCGCTCGCCGTCCGGGCGGCGGATCGATCGCCGCAGGCGGCGCCGGCACGGGGGCGACTCGCGGTGATTCCGGCACGTGGGCTGGGGTCGCAGGACGGCTTTGCGTGATTTCCCGGCGTGTGCGCGTCGCAGGCGATGTCCCGCGAACGATCGATTCGGGATCGGCGAGGAGCGCAGCGCGCGCTGCGGGTCGGGCGATCTCGTCCCTCGGCGCCTCGGCTTCATGGGACGTACGCGCCGCCGCGCTCGCCGCAGGACGCGCCTTTCGTGCGCGCTTGCGCGGGCGGTCCTGCGCGCGAACGGGATCGGCTTGCGGTGTTTGTCGAGGCACGCGGAATTCCCTCGCCGGCGGGCGGTTCTCGCGAGAGACATCGGCCCGAGCCCAGAACTCTTGAGAGGGCTTGGAGTTGCGAAGGGCTCTGCACCCGGAATGCGCGCGGGCGAAAGGGACGCGCGACGGGCCGCAGACCGCCAGCGCAGGCATTCTCCGAGGTCGTGCTCGGGAAAAATCCGGAGGGCGTGCGCGAACCCGCTCCCAAACCAAAAGGACCGAACGGACCGAACGGGTCGCGTGGACCGAACGGGTCGCGGAAGCGGCTCAGTGGGGCCGGAAGCGCGTGCCCATCTTCTGGCGGCCCTGATTGATCAGCTTGAGCTCTTCCATCGCCTGCATGGCGATCTCGGCGCCGGCGACCTCGTCGTGCTCGCGGGCCAGCTCGTCCATGTCGACCCAGGCCTGATACACGGAGCGCGTCCGCTCGGTGATGATGCCCGCCTTGAGCAGGGTCTTGATGAGGACGCGGAAGATGTTCGTATTCTGGGTCATGTCGCGCCGCCGGTCCTCGTCCGTGAACGATTCGAGGATCGCGCCGCGGACCCAGCGCCAGTCGAGCCCGAACTCGCCGTAGATCTGCTGCTTCTGCTCGGCGTTCACGAGATTGAAGAGCAGGACCTGGAAGGCGTCGGCGGCCCAGCGCTCGACGAGCTCGTGCTCTTCTTCCGAAAGCTTCGGGATCGTCCGGTCGGCCCAGATCTTTCCGAATTTGTGATGGAAGGCTTCGTCGGACATCGTGAAATGGATCAGCCGGCGCAGCAGTGGATCGTTCGTATCGCGCTGGATCGTCGCGAAGGCGCCCATCGCGAGGCCCTCGATCAGCATCTGCATGCCGACGAGCTTCTTGTAGACGACGCCCGACTTCACGATCTCGTTCATGAGGTTCCGGATCGTCGAGCCGGACTCGAGCGGCGTCCCCCAACGGGTCCCGATGTAGCGCGCGAAGCCCGTGACGTGACGCGCCTCCTCGCGGGCCTGGTTCGCGGCGTATTCCATCGCCCCGGGATCGCGCAGGATCTGGGTCAGGCTGGCGGAGAGGGAGAGCGCGCCCTGCTCGCCGTGGAGGATGCTCGAGAGGATGAAGCGCGTGCTCTGGTTCGCGAGGCGGATGCGCTGCGACTCGTCGAGCTTGTCCGCGACGG
>CAZFKD010000045.1:0-5585 GCA_964519695.1 uncultured Spirochaetaceae bacterium | reverse complement strand
ATCGTCTGTTCGCGCAGATCGAAGGGGGTCGCCGCGAAGTCGACGTAGCGCGGATCCGTCGGGTCCCAGAAATGGTCGTTCGTCGCCGAGATGATCTCGTCGAAGGCGGCGGTCCGGTCGGCATAACGATCGACGTCGATCAAGGTGTCGAAGTCGTCGCGGTCGACCGTGTTGTAGATCTTGTCGTAGGTGATGTGGCGTTCGGCCATGGTCACTGGGCTCCTCGTGTCGTTCGGGCGCGCCCGCGTCGCCGGCAGGCCGGCACGCTCGGAAGCGCTGGAGAAAAAGGGGCCTTCGAACGGGTCGATCCCGTTCGCGGCGCGATCGATCGGGTCGGCGTGCAGCCGTGCGCTTCGTTGGCCGGTCGGCTTCCATGGAGCTGGAAATGGCTGAGCGTGCGGACGATCTCGGCGCGCGAAGCGCGGCTCGGATCGTCGACCCACCACGAGAGCACGCGAACCCACATCCCGACGATCGCCTGCGCGAGCACGTCGGCATCGAGGCACGCCCATGCCTGGCCGCGCGCCACCGCCGCGCGTCGCCGCGCCCGGACGCCGCGCGCGAGGCGTTCGAGCACGCGCGCGCCTGCCTCGGCTCCTTCGCTGCCGGGCGCAAACACGATCCGGAACAGCTCGCGATGATCGTGGGCGAACCCGACGAGGGCCTCGGCCTGGGCCTCGACGATCGCCTGCTGATCGGGCCCGAGCGCGGCCGCGGCGACGAGCCGCGCCTCGAGCTCGTTCGCGGCCTGGTCGGTCAGCTCGCGAAAGAGCTCGCCCTTGTCCTTGAAATGGAGATAGAACGTGCCTGCCGCGAATCCGGCTGCCGCGGCGATCTCGTGGCTGGTCACGCCCGCCGGACCATGACGGGCGAAGAGGGTTCGCCCGGCGTCGAGCAGTCGCCGGCGCGTGCGTTCGGTACGCGGGCGGCGGATCACGGGCGGCTCGAGGGTCGAACTGACAGACATGTCATTAATGACGTTAACGTCATCGCGGCGCCCCGGTAAAGGTCCCGATCCGAGACCCTGAGTCCGCGGGCGTGGATTCGATCCGGACTCGCTCCTTCCCGGGTGCGATCCGGGTTCGATCCGTGAGGCCGTGGTCGATCGGCCTCAGGCCGGATGGCCGACGGGATCGCAGACGTCGTCCCGACAGACGGTCGTCACCTCGGGCTCGGGGCCGGCGGGCTCGATCTGGATCGTGGTGTGGACGATCGAGAAGCGCTCGGCGAGCCGTCGTCGGACGCGCTCGAGCAGGACCTCCGCATCGGATCCGGCCTCGACGACGAGATGGCTCGAGAGTGAGACTTCGCCGCTGCCGATCGTCCAGACGTGCAGGCAATGCAGCGCCCGGACGCCGTCGATCTCGAGCAGCGCGCTGCGGATCTGCTCGGGGTCGAGGTGGGCGGGGACGGTCTCCATCAGGATGTCGAGGGCGTCGCGGATCAGCGTCCAGGCCGACCCGAGCACGAGGGCACTGACGACGAGCGAGACGGCCGGGTCGAGCCAGAGCCAGCCGAGCGTCCAGATTCCGATGCCCGCGAAGCATACGCCGACGCTCGCCAGTGTATCGCTCACGACGTGGAGGAAGGCGCCGCGCAGGTTGATCGAGGCATGCCTTGCTCCCTCGAGCAGGTAGAGCGCGACGAGATTGACGACGAGGCCGCCGGAGGCGATGGCAAGAAGTCCGGCCCCTGCGACGTCGCGCGGCTCGAGATATCGCTCGATCGCGTTCACGCTGATGAACAGCGCGACGACCGCGAGCGCGACGCCGTTCGCCAGCGCCGCCAGGATCTCGACGCGGCTGTTGCCGAAGGTGCGCCGCTTCTGCGCCGGGCGCGCGGCGAGAAAGCCCGCGAGCAGCGACAGGGCGAGGGCGGCGGAGTCCGAGATCATGTGCAGCGCATCGGAGAGCAGCGCCAGCGATCCGGTCCAAACGCCGCCGACCGCCTCGATCACGGCAAAACCGAGCACCAGGGCGAGCACGATCGCGAGGCGGCGCTGGCCGCGGTTTCGATCGGATCGATGCAGGGCGCCATCGGCGGCCCGAGGGCGGTGCCCGTGTTCCGCGCGGCCGGACATCAGGCGCTTCCCCCCATGGAGGAGCGCCGCTTCGCCGCCGAGTCGAGCGAGCGCGCCATGCGTTCGAGGATTTCGCGCAGGATCGGCCGCGAGGTCGCGAAGTTGAGCCGAACGCAAGCCTCGAATCCCGTCCCGAACAGACGGCCGTCCGAGAGCGCGACCCGCGCCTGCTGCAGGAAATGGGCGGCCGGCGAGCTCGCGAGGCCGAGGTCCCCGCAGTCGAGCCAGGCGAGATAGGTCGCGCGCGGGCGATGGAAGCGGATCGCCGGAACCCGTTCGGCGAGGAAGTCCCGGACGAAGTCGCGATTGGCCTGCAGATGCGGCACGACCTCGTCGAGCCAGGGCTGCCCGAATCGCCATGCGGTCCGGCTCGCCGCGAGCCCGAACAGGCCGAGGCCTCCGCGAAATCGCTTCGGGACGACCGCCTCGAAGCGCAGCTGGAGCGATTCGCTGCCGAAATGGGCGACCGCGCAGCGCAGCCCCGGGATGTTGAAGGCCTTGCTCGCGGAAGTGAGCGTCACCGTCCGCTGCGCGATCTCCGCCGAGAGTGAAGCGAAGGGGACGTGGCGCTGACCGTCGAAGACGAGATCGGCGTGGATCTCGTCCGAGACGACGATCAGATCATGGGCGACGACGAGCCGGGCGATCCGCTCGAGGGCATCGCGCTGCGCGACATGGCCCGATGGATTGTGCGGATGACAGAAGAGCAGGACACGTGTGCCCGCGTCGATCGATCGCTCGAGGGCGTCGAGGTCGAAGACGAGCTCGTCTCCATTTCGGACGAGGCGGTTCTCCACCAGGCGCCGGCGCAGATCGCGGACGGCCTGGAGAAAGGGCGGATAGATCGGCGTTTGTACGATCACCCCGTCGCCGGGCGCAGAGTAGGCGGCGAGGGCCAGATGGAGCCCCTGCACGACCTCCGAGAGGACCTCGACGCGAGCCGGCTCGATCGCCCAGCCGAAACGCTCCGACATCCGCTCGCAGAAAGTCTCCGCGAGCCCGCTCTGGCGCAGCCCGAGCGGATAGCCGACGTCGCTGCGTTCGACGAATTGCGCGAGCTCACGGGCGATCGGCGCGGCGATCGGGAAATCCATTTCGGCGACCCAGGCCGGAAGCACGTCGCGGGGGTAGGTGTGCCATTTCTCGCTGCGCCGGGCCTCGAGCTGGCGCAGGTCGAGCGCGTCGAGGCGGGCCGGTCGATGACGCAGGGCGGATTCGAGCTCGCGCAGCACGCGCACGCGGACCGGATCGCCCGCGCTTCGGGCGAGTCCGGCGATGAGCTCGGTCGGCGCGCCGGCGCGCTCGAGCAGGGGGCAGAGCTCGGCGTCGAGCAGTCGGATGCACTCTTCGACCGGATCTCCGCGCTCGTCGAGGGGGAAGCGCTCGCCCTGGCCCTCCGGGCCGAGATGCCAGTGGGGAGAGGTCTCGAAGCAGTCGAAGCGCAGGAACTCGCGTCGCTCCTCCGACTCCGCAAGCGGGCGTCCCGGAGCGATCCGCAGCGTCGATCCCGAATCGCCGGCCAGGCTGCGCCATTCGACGAGAAAGACGAGCCCGCCCCAGCGCCTCTCCCATCGCTCGTCGGTCGTCCCGCTCGTTCGCGCCATGCGCGCAGCGTAGCGCCTGCCTCTCGCTACGAACGCCTCCGTCGACACGCTATGGTCGAGGCGGACCTGAACGCTGGAATCGCGCGATGTGGTGGCCTGTGGGGGGCAGTTCCGACGATGCGTCCTCAATCGAAGAAGACTTCGCCGGCGAAGCGGGCCGGAGAGGCGCAGGGCGCCCAGGTTGCGACGATCCCGATCGAGATGCCCCGTCTGTCCTCGGACGAGGAATCAGCGACGCTTTCGGCCTGGCTCGTCGCGGTCGGTGATCGGGTCGAGAAGGGCGGGCTGATCGCCGAGCTCGAGACCGACAAGGCGACCGTCGAGCTCGAGGCGCCCGTCGAAGGTCGCATCGATTCCCTGCTGGTCTCGCCGGGGACCGACGGTTTGAAGCCCGGTGCGCTGCTCGGGCGCATCGCTCCGCTCGCTTCCGTAGCGCCGCCGCCCGCCGAGAACGACGGGATCTCCGAGGCAATAGAGGCGTCTGCTGCTCGGCCTGCCGCGGAGACGGCTCTTTCCGTTTCTTCGGCGGCGCCCGCGCCGCGGGCGGACGCGAACGAAGGTATCGATACGTCGAGCGACGAGGGCGGCGCCCGCTCGGCGGCGACGCCGCTCGCGCGGCGTCTGGCCGAGGTCCGAGGGATCGATCTCGAGCAGGTGACCGGAACGGGTGTCGGCGGCCGGATCGTTCAGGCCGACGTCGAGCGGTCCGCGCATCCGCCCGAGGCCGGCCGGGCAGCCGGGATGCGGTCGGTCGCGCCCGTGCAGAACGCGGGGACGAGCGGCGCCAAGACGGGGCCGCGGTCGCCGGCCCATCTCGTGATCCGGTGCGCGATGGACGCGATCGTCGCGGCGCGCGCGCGTCTCAACGACGATCTCGCGGCGCGCGGGCATGGCGCGCGGATTTCGCTCGACGATTTCGTCGTGCGCGCGGCGGGACTCGCGCTGCGCGACGTGCCCGCGGCGAATCGACGGCGCAGCGGAGCCGCCGTCGAGGCGGCTTCGGGGGCGGATGTGGCGCTCGACGTCGCGACGGATGCCGGGCCGCGAACGCTCGTTCTGCGGGATGCCGATCGCAAGGGTCTAGCCGTCCTCTCGGAGGAAATCCGGAGCCGGAGCGGGTCTGCGGACTCGGCCGATGCGCTGCCGGAGCCCGAATCCGCCGCATCGCTCGTCGTCGCGAGCTTTGCGCGCTTCGGAATCGAGTCGGCCCACCCGATGCTGCCCAGGGAGCAGGTCCTCGTGCTCGGCGTGGGGACGGTGATCGAGCAGCCGGTCGTGCGGGACGGGGCGCTCGCCGTCGGCTGGAGCCTGTCTTTGACGCTCGGGTTCGATCCGGAGGCGATCGACGGTGCCGATGCGGCGGAGCTGCTCGCCGCGCTGCGGGGGCATCTCGAGGATCCGCTCAGCATGATGCTCTGAGCGGATGCGCGCGGGTCGGGCAGGGGCGCGCGTGACGGGGACGAACAGTGCGACCGCGTCGATGCGGACGCGTGCAGAGGCAGGGGGAGATCGGTGATGAACAATGACAGCTACGACGTGGTCGTGATCGGCGGTGGGCCGGGCGGCTATCCCGCGGCGATTCGCGCCCGGCAGCTCGGATTGTCGGTGGCGCTCGTCGAGCGAGAACATCTCGGCGGGATCTGCCTCAACTGGGGATGCATCCCGACCAAGGCCCTGCTGCGCAGCGCCGAGGTCCATCATCTGATGCAGCACGCCGGCGACTACGGTCTGTCGGCGAGCGCGATCGGCATCGACCTCGGCGCGATCGTGCAGCGTTCGCGCAAGGTCGCGAAGCGGCTGAATACCGGCGTGAAGAGCCTGATGAAGAAGAACAAGGTCGTCGTCTACGAAGGGGCGGGGCGCCTCGCCGGGCCCGGCCGCGTCGCGATCGATCGCAAGGG
>CAZFKD010000044.1:9473-15218 GCA_964519695.1 uncultured Spirochaetaceae bacterium | reverse complement strand
GGCCGATGCCGAGGCGCGAGAGCTGGTCGACGGCCTCGTAGGTCAGCGTGCCCGAGCGCGACACGACGCCGACCGGGCCGGGCCGCGTGATCTGCGCCGGCATGATGCCGATGCGACACTGGCCGGGCGTCACGACGCCGGGGCAGTTCGGCCCGAGCAGACGCGTCCGGCTCCCGCGCAGCGCCGCCTTCGCGCGGGCCATGTCGATCACGGGGATGCCCTCCGTGATGCAGACGGCGAGCTCGAGCTCGTTCTCGGCGGCCTCGAGGATCGCGTCCGCCGCGCCCGGCGGCGGCACGAAGATCACCGACGCGTTCGCGCCGGTCGCCGCGACGGCTTCGCGCACGGTGTTGAAGACGGGGATGCCGTCCATCACGGTCCCACCCTTGCCCGGGTGGATGCCGCCGACGACCTGCGTATGGTAGGCGCGCGAGAGGCCGGCGTGGAACGTGCCCATCTTGCCCATGCCCTGGATCAGCAGCTTCGTGTTCTTGTCGCAGAGGATGGCCATCGGATCAGGCTCCCTTCACCGCGGCGACGGCCAGCTCTCCGGCTTCCTTCAGAGTCTCCGCGGGGGTGATGTTCAGGTTCGAGCGGGCGAGGATCTCGCGGCCTTCGGTGGCCATCGTGCCCTGCAGCCGAACGACGAGGGGGACCTTGACGCCGAGGTCGTCGGCCGCGGCGACCACGCCCTCGGCGATCAGATCGCAGCGCACGATCCCGCCGAAGATGTTGACGAGGATCGCCTTCACGTTCTCGTCGCGCAGGATCAGCTTGAACGCCTCCTTGACCTTCTCCTTGTCGGCGCCGCCGCCGGCGTCGAGGAAGTTGGCCGGCTTGCCGCCGCAGTAGTGGATCATGTCGAGGGTCGCCATCGCGAGGCCCGCGCCGTTCACCATGCAGCCGATGTTGCCGTCGAGCCCGACGTAGGCGAGGTCGATCTCCTTCGCCGCCCGCTCGCGCGGATCCTCTTCCTCGGGATCGCGCAGCTCGGCGATCTCGGGATGGCGATAGAGCGCGTTGTCGTCGAAGTTGAGCTTGCCGTCGAGGGCGAAGAAATCCCCTTCGGCCGTCAGCACGAGGGGATTGATCTCGACCTGCGAGCAGTCCTTCGCCTGATAGAGCGCATAGAGCGCCATCACGAAGGGCACGAACTTCTTGATCTGCTCGCCGTCGAGCCCGAGGCGGAAGCCGAGATCGCGCGCCTGGTATTCGCGCAGCCCGACGTTCGGATCGACCTGGGTCGTCAGGATCTTGTCGGGCGACTTCTCCGCGACGACCTCGATCTCCATGCCGCCCTCGGTCGACGCGACGACCGCGAACTTCTCCGACGCGCGGTCGAACAGGATCGCGAGGTAGTACTCCTTCAGGATGTTCGAGCCGGCCTCGACGTAGACCTTGCGGACGAGCTTGCCCTCGGGCGGCGTCTGCGGCGTATGCAGCGTCATGCCGAGGATCTGGCTCGCGGCCTGCTTCGCCTCCGCGGGAGACTTCACGACCTTGACGCCGCCCGCCTTGCCGCGGCCGCCGGCGTGGACCTGCGCCTTGACGACGACGACCGGCGAGCCGAGCGCCTTCGCCGCGCGCTCCGCCTCTTCCGGAGTCGTCGCGAGCTGCCCGTTCGGGACGGCGACGCCGAACTCCCGGAACAGCGCCTTCGCCTGGTATTCATGAACGTTCATTTCTGGAGGCCTCCGGAGCGATGCGGTCGTCCGCCGACGAATCGGACACGGACCGCACTCACGATGTGAGTTCAGCGAATGCGCCGTCCGGCGCATTTGCGATGGATCAAAGCTGGATCTGCGAGATGAGCGTCCGCACGTGCTCGACCGACGCGTCGAACTCCTTCTTCTCCTGCGCGTCGAGCTCGAGCTCGATGATGCGCTCGAGTCCGCCCGCACCGATCACGCACGGCACGCCGACGTAGAGCCCGTTCACGCCGTACTCGCCCTCGCACAGGCACGCGCACGCGAGCACGCGCTTCTTGTCGCGCAGATACGACTCCGCCATCTCGATCGCGGAGAGCGCGGGCGAGACGAAGGCCGAGCCCGTCTTGAGCAGCGCCACGACCTCGCCGCCCGCCTGCTTCGTGCGCTCGACGATCGCGTCGATCTTCTCCTTCGAGAGGAACTTCGAGACGGGGATGCCCGCGACCGTGCAGTAGCGGACCAGCGGCACCATCGTGTCGCCGTGGCCGCCGAGGACGAGCGCCGTCACGTCCTTGACCGAGACGCCCAGCTCCCAGGCCACGAAGCTTCGGAAGCGCGTCGAATCGAGCACGCCGGCCATGCCGATGACGCGGTTCTTCGGGAAGCCCGAGACCTGCTTGAAGGTGTAGACCATCGCATCGAGCGGGTTCGAGATCACGATCACGAAGGCGTTCGGCGCGTGCTGCTTCACGCCCTCGGCGACCTGCTTCATGATCGAGAGGTTCGTCTTGAGCAGATCGTCGCGGCTCATGCCCGGCTTGCGCGCGAGGCCCGCGGTGATGATCACGACGTCGGCGCCGGCGATGCCTGCGTAGTCGTTGCAGCCGCTGATCTTCGCGTCGCTGCCGACGAGCGGCGCGCCTTCCGCCATGTCGAGGGCCTTGCCCTGCGGCAGCCCTTCCACGACGTCGAAGATCACGACGTCGCCGAGCTCCCGATACGCCGCCTGCTCGGCGAGCACCCCGCCGATGTTCCCTCCGCCGATGAGTGCAATCTTGGGCCTGGCCATCGAATCGTTCCTCCCTCTCTGGGCCCTCGCGCGTCGCGCGCGGAAGCCGATGATCCGTTGATCTCGTCCGGGGCCACCCCGCCGCGAAGCGGCGAAGTCCGGCCCGACCCTAAATCTTCGCGGGCGCGAGGCGAACGCGCAGCGAGAGCTCTTCCAGCTGTCCCGCGTCGACCGGCGACGGAGCCTGCATCAGGAGGTCCTGGCCGCGCTGGCTCTTCGGGAACGGGATCACGTCGCGCAGGCTCTCGGCGCCCGCGAGCTTCATGACCCAGCGGTCGAAGCCGAAGGCGAAGCCGCCGTGGGGCGGCGCGCCCGTATCGAGGGCGTCCAGCATGAAGCCGAAGCTCTGCTCCATCTGCTCGGCCTCGTAGCCCATCAGGGCCAGGATCTTGCGCTGGACGTCGCTGCGATGATTGCGGAGGCTGCCGGAGCCGAGCTCGGTGCCGTTGAGGACGACGTCGTAATGGGTCCCGCGGACCTGCTCCGGCGCCGTGTCGAGCAGCGGCAGATCCTCCTCGACGGGGGCGACGAAGGGCTGGTGGACGTAGGTCAGCTTGCCCTTCTCGTCGCGCTCGAAGAGCGGGAAGTCGACGACCAGCAGCGGATCCCAGGCGCGGCCGTCGACGCGGCCGAGCTTGCGACCGAGATCCTCACGCAGGCGCGAGAGGATGGCGTTCGCCTTGTCCTTCGCGTCGGCCTGGAAGAGGATCACCATTCCGGGCTTCACCCGGCAGCGGCTCTCGATCGCGGCGGTCTCGGGCGCTCCGAGGAACTTCGTGATCGGCGATTTCCAGCTTCCGTCGGCCTCGACGCGGATCCAGCCGAGGCCCTTCGCGCCGAGCTCCTTGCGCACGAACTTCTCGAGGCGATCGATCTCGCCGCGGGTCAGCGCGTCGGCGTCGGCGATCGGCAGGGCCTTCACGATCCCGCCCGCTTCCACGACTTCGCGGAACGCCTTGAACTCGCTCGTCCTGAACTCGTCCGTCAGGTCGACGAGTTCGAGCTGGATGCGCGTATCGGGCTTGTCGCAGCCATAGCGATTCATCGCGTCGGCATAGGTGATGCGCGGGAACGGCGCCTCGAGCAGGGCGCCGCCGGCGCGGCAGCCCTCGACCGTGACCCGCTCGAGCACGGCGAGGATCTCCTCGACCCCGACGAAGGACATCTCGAGGTCGATCTGCGTGAACTCGAGCTGGCGATCGGCGCGCTGATCTTCGTCGCGGAAGCAGCGCGCGATCTGGTAGTAGCGATCGCAGCCCGCGATCATGAAGAGCTGCTTCATGATCTGCGGCGACTGCGGCAGCGCGTAGAACTCGCCCGGCTGCAGTCGGCTGGGGACGAGGAAGTCGCGGGCCCCTTCCGGCGTCGCGCGCGCGAGGATCGGCGTCTCGATCTCCATGAAGCCCTGATCCGAGAGTGACTCGCGCACGGCGCGGGCCAGATCATGGCGGACCTGCAGCGCGCGCTGGAGCGGCGGGCGGCGCAGGTCGTGGAGGCGATGGCGCAGGCGGATCTGCTCGTCGACGTCGGTCTCTTCCTCGATCGCGAAGGGCGGGACGGACGCGCTGTTCAGGATCCGCAGCTCACGGGCGTTGACCTCGATCGTGCCGGTCGGCAGGTTCGGGTTGATCGTCTCGTCGCTGCGGCGCTCGATCTCGCCGCGCACCATCAAGACCCATTCGGAGCGCAGCGCATGGGCGCGCACATGGGCCTCGGGCGCGGATTCGGGGCGGAACACGATCTGGACGAGACCCGTCTTGTCGCGCAGGTCTACGAAGATGACTCCGCCGTGATCCCGTCGGCGATGCACCCAGCCCGCCAGCACGACCTCGTCGCCGACACGGGAGGACATCACCTCGCCGCAGCGGTGACTGCGACGCATCGATCCCATTCCATCGAGCAAGGCGCCGGTCGTACTCATCTGGCTCCCGGGCAACACGGTGATGCGGTCGTGCGTTAGGCGATTCCGACGGCGCACGGATCGCGACGGGGACGCGCCCGGAACGGGCGCGCCGAAACGTTGCGGAGGACCGCTCGGCCGATCAGCGGGAATCGAAAAAGCGTTGCGAAATCGGCCGGTTGGTTAGCAATCGCGCTCCGCCGTGTCAATCGCGGAGAGCCCGGATCCGATGTCCGCCGGCTAGCGGCCGGACAGGGCCGACGCCGACAGCTCGTTGGCCGAGCAGATGCGATTGCGGCCGTCGCTCTTGGCCCGGTACATCGCCTTGTCGGCGGCGTCGAGCAGCGGCTCCCGCGCGCTGCCGTGGGCCGGACAGGTCGCCACACCGATCGAGATGGTGAGCCGGAGCGTGCCCTCCCGGCCGGCCTCGAACAGATGCGATTCGATCCGGGACCGGATGCGCTCGGCGACCTTGAGCGCAACGTCGTGGGGCGTATCGACGAGCAGGATCGTGAACTCGTCGCCGCCGTAGCGGGCCAGGGTGTCGACCTGGCGGACGCATTCCGAGAGCAGCCGCGCGAGGGAGCGCAGGGTCTCGGAGCCGACCAGATGGCCGTGGACGTCGTTGACCGATTTGAAGCGGTCGAGGTCGAGGAAGAGCACCGAGAGCGGATTGCCGTAGCGCGCCGCGCGCTGGATCTCGTTGTCGGCGGTCGCGAGCAGGTAGCGGGCGTTGTAGACGCCGGTCACGTCGTCGATGAACGCGCTCTCCTTGGCGCGGTGATAGCGCTCGGCCGTCGCCAGCGCGGCATTGGCGCGGTCCTGGATCGTCCGGGCGGCGGCGAGATCGACCTCCCGGAATCGGCGCCCGTCGTCGAGGATCCAGACGTGGCCAAGCTCCCGATCCCCGCCCCGGAGCGGGACGGACAGGAGTGCGCCCGGCGATTCCAGCCCGATCCGCCCGAGCACGTGATGGAGCGGTCCCCAGGGCATGACCCCGAGCTGCCCCTGACCGAGCGACGCCGCGAGGGCCTTCTCGTCGACCAGCATCCGGCACAGCCGATCGCGAACGGCGTCGTCGAAGCCGCGGGCGACGACGCCCGCCTCGCGCGGCGCCGGACTCGGCG
>CAZFKD010000044.1:0-9463 GCA_964519695.1 uncultured Spirochaetaceae bacterium | reverse complement strand
GAGCCGATCGAGCAGCAGCTCGAGCGCCATCGAATAGAGCTTGCCCGGGTCGAGGCAGGACGCGAGCGGAATGCAGGCGCGCTCGGTCTCGAGCTGGGTCTGCAGCGCAGCCCGGGCCGCCTCGGCCTCGAGCAGCTCCGCGACCACGATCGTCGCCATCGGGAGCGCGCCCGCCTGGGCATACGCGAGTCGGTAGGTGATCCGGCCGCCCTGATCGGCCCAGAGCATCGAGCCGCCGTCGTCGACGGTCGGCTGGGCGTCGCTCATCGCGATGCGGGCCATCGTCGCGCCGCTGCCGTCCCAGGGCGACCAGGCGCAATGGTCGAGGATCGCCTCGGCGGCCGGGCCCAGCGCGATCACGACGAGCCGGGCCGCCCCCGCCGATGCATTGGCCGCGGCCGGGGCCGATGCGAACGCGGCACAGGAAAAGCGCGACGCCTGGCCGGCGGCGACGAGCCCTGCGTTCAGGTCCGCCTCGATCCGGCTCGCGTCCTCCCCGACCAACAGCACCGGAATCGGTCGCCGCGGGTCTGCCTCCGCCATGCTTCGTCCTCCCGATCCGTTCCTGCCGATCCGTTCCTGGCCCGATCCGTTCCTGAAGCGTCACAGGACCGGTATCGCACACCGGCAAAGGCGGCCCCAAGCCCGGGGAATCGGACTGGAGAGTCGCGGCCTTGAGGGAGGCTGTCGACCGGGCGGACGAACGCCCGGATCGGCCGTCAGGCGCCGGCGATCGCGAGCCGCAGGGAGGTCACCCGGCCGATCAGCGAATCCTCGACACAGACCACGTCGCCCCCCATCGACTGGATCGCCTGCTGGACCGCCTCGGGCGGATGGCCGGTCGTGCCCCGCCGATCCGCGACGGGAAAGTCGGCGACCGAGACGATCACGCCACGGGCGGGCTCGCCGCCGAAGGTGCGCGCGAGCAGCGTGAGCGGTTTGCCCGGCTGCGATTCCGCCAGCCGGCGACGGACGAGCTGGAGCAGCGCGCGCTCGAACACGACGGCGGTGCCGGCGACCCGCGGCAGGTTCGGCGGCATCAGGACTTCGAGCGTGAGCGCCTGCTCGGATTCGCCCCGCAATCGCTCTGCTGCGCGCAGCACCGAGGCGGCGACGTCGAAGCGGCCCTGCTGTGCCTTGCCGCCGCGGATGGCGACCTGCAGCTCGCGCAGCCACTTCTGGGCGTTCTCGAGGGATTGGAGGCTGCGTTCGAGCGGAACGCGCAGACCCTCGACGAGGGGGGCCGCCGGGGATTCGAGCACGCGCCCGAGGCTGCGGAGCGCGTCCGAGATCGGATCGGCGAGCTCTTCCGCGAGACCGGCGAGATGGTCCTCGTTCGATTGTTCCTCGAGCATGACCATGACGACGCCGACGCGATCGTCCTCGGCTTCGATCGGCGAGGCGAGGCCGACATAGCCGAGTCCCCCCTCCCGGATCTGAAGCCGCGCCGACTGGCCTCGCTGCAGGACCTCGGCCGTCACCTTCAGCACCGCCTCGCGCGCCCCGCCTCCGAAGACGTTCGCGAGCGCCGTCCCGGTCGGATCCTCGCCGGACGGGCAGAAGCGCCTTCGAAAAGTCGGATTGGCATAGACGACGTGGCCCTCGGGATCACCGACCAGGATCGGCGTATCCAGATGTCCGAGGAGGGAGATCTCTTCCGCGCTGCTCATGCCGAGAACTCCAGGATGCCGGCCGCGTGCATGCGGGAAACCGAACGCAAGGCCTCGAACCGGTCCATGCCCGACACCGAAACCAGATCGGAGAGGGGGGTCAGCCCGTCCACCATCGAGAGCAGGAAGCCCGCCGAAGGCGGCAGGTTGCGGGTCTGGAGGTCGGCCGCGCTGCCCTCCTTGAGCCGCGGAACGGCTGCGAGGTCGCCGAGCTCGGCGCGGTACTGGCCGTAGAGATGCGATCGCAACAGCTCGACCATGGCCTCGGCCTCGAAGCTCCGGCCGCCGGGCGCGCTCGCGAGCAGCTCGAGCGCGGCCTCTGCGTTCTCACTGTGGAGCAGCCGGCGGGCATCGTCGAGCAGCGAGCGCGCCGGACCTTCGGCGGACCGGGGCCGTGTACGCCGATCGGCGTCGCGCATGTAGTCGAGGGCCTCGGCGTTGCCGGGATCGAGTTCGAGGACCTCGCCCCAGACGAGAAACGCGCGCGCGACGTCCCCCGTGCCATAGAGCTCGAGACCCTTCTGGAGCAGGCCCGAGACCTGCGCTGCCCTCGATGCATTCGCCGTCATCTTCGCCTCGATCCTCAGCCCTTCAGCTGAACCTCGTAGAGATCATGTTCCTGGATGATCTGGTCGATCTCGGTCTCGGAGAGCTTGCCGGTCGAGCTGACGGTGATCGACTGTTCCTTGCCGGTCGAGAGGTCGCGGGCCGAGACGGAGACGATGCCGTTGGCATCGATGTCGAAGCTGACCTCGATCTCCGGCTCGCCCTTCGGCGCGGGCCGGATGCCGGAGAGCACGAACTCGCCGAGCAGGTCGTTCTCCGCCGCGATGTCGCTCTCGCCCTGCAGCACCCGGATCTTGACCGCGGACTGGTCGTCGCGCGTCGTCGTGAAGACGTGGCCCTTGCTGACGGGGACGGTCGTGTTGCGCTCGATCAGGCGCGCGAAATGGCCGCCGAAGGTGCCGATTCCGAGCGAGAGCGGCGTCACGTCGAGCAGCAGCATGTCGTTGTCGGCGTCGAGCAGCATCGCCGCCTGGACCGCCGCGCCGAGGGCGACGACCTCGTCGGGATTGACGCCCTTGTGCGGGCGCTTGCCGAAGAACTCGGTGACCCGCTTCTGGACGAGGGGCATGCGCGTCTGGCCGCCGACCAGCACGACCTGATCGATCTCCGAGACCTGCACGCCCGCGTCGACGCAGCACTGCTCGACACTTTTGAGAGTCCCTTCGATGATGTCGCCGACGAGGCTCTCCAGGTCGTCGCGCGTCAGCTCGTAGTTCAGATGCCGCGGGCCCTCCGCGTCGCTCGCGATGAAGGGCAGATTGATCTCGACGGTGTCGCGGAGCGAGAGGTCGCATTTCGCCTTCTCGGCGGCGTCCTTGAGGCGCTGCAGCGCCATCGTGTCCCCGCGCAAATCGAGGCCCGAGCTCTGCCGAAACCATTCGACGAGATGCTGGACGATGCGGCGGTCGAGATCCTCGCCGCCGAGGAACGTATTGCCCGAGGTCGCGAGCACCTCGACGACGCCGTCGGACATCTCGAGGATCGAGATGTCGAAGGTGCCGCCGCCGAGGTCGTAGACCGCGATCTTCTCTTCGCCGACGCGGTTCATGCCGTAGGCGAGCGCCGCCGCCGTCGGCTCGTTGATGATCCGCAGGACCTCGAGACCCGCGATCTTCCCGGCGTCCTTGGTGCATTGGCGCTGGGCGTCGTTGAAGTAGGCCGGGACCGTGATCACCGCCTCCTGCACCGTCTCGGAGAGATACTCCTCGGCGACCCGCTTCATCTCGCGCAACACGATGCCGGCGATCTCCGGGCAGGTGAAGCTCTTGCCGCCGATCTTGATGCGGGGGTCGTCGTTCGGGCCGCGCACGATCTCGAAGGGGCAGAGGTCGATCGACTTCTGGACTTCGGGATCGTCGAAGCGGCGGCCGATCAGGCGCTTGCTCGCGAAGACGGTGTTGCGCGCGTTCGTGATCGCCTGGCGCTTGGCGAGATGTCCGACGAGGCGCTTGCCATCCTGGGAGATGCCGAACATCGAGGGCGTCGTCTTGTAGCCCCCGGCATTCGGGATCACCGCGGGCTGACCGTTCTCGATCACCGCCACGCAAGAGTTCGTCGTCCCGAGATCGATTCCGATCACCCGGCTCATCGTCTTCCCCCCTGTGCCGCGTCGTGGGCGGCAATGCGCATGGAGGCGAGGGCCCTCCGTGCTTCGAGATCATCCGGATCCAGCTCGAGCGCTTCGTCGAAGGCCTTCTTCGCGGCCTTGAGGTCGCCGCGCGCGCGCTCGATCCGCCCGCGCAGCGCGTGATGGCTTGCGACGTCGGGCGCCCCTTCAGTCAGCGTCTCCACGTACTCCACGGCGTCGTCGTACTGGCCCAGCTGCAGGCACACCAGCGCGGCGCGGACGTTGAGCTCGGGATCATGGGGCCGATAGGGCAGCACGTCCTCGATCAGCTGCAGGGCGGCGCGCAGCTCCTGATCGCTCATCCGATCGCTCGGCGTCGCGAGCAGCTTCATCGCCCGGTCCCCCGCTGCGCGGATGCGGAGCGTACCGAGCGCCTCCTTGAACTCCGCGCGGGCCGGATCGAAGGTGATCGCGATGCGGATGCCCGCCTCGGCCTCGTTCAAGCGACCGGCCTCGAGCGAAGCCTCGGCGGCCCGGAAGATTTCGAGCGCGCGGGCACGGCGGGCCGCCATCGCCGCATGGTCGATCTTGAAGGGCATGCGCTGGCGGAGCCGGTCGAGCTTCGAGAGCGGCTTGCTCTCGGGCCGGATCTCGGGCGTCGGAGTCGGCGTCTGAGGAGCCGGCGCCGGGCTCCGCGGATCCACTCCGGATCGCCCTCCGACCGGCACGGAGGACGGATCGCGCAGGGTCTCGGGCGACGCGACGTGCGTCGCAGCCGCGGCGGCGACGACGTCCACCGCCTCGGGCATCGAGCCATCTTGCTGGTTCTGGACCTGGCAGAGCTCGGGATCGGAGAGGATTTCGTGGGCCTCGAGGACCTTCTTGAAGATCCGCTCGAGACGCTGCGTGTAGGGCCCGATCTGCTTGCGGAAATAGCGGTCGGGATGGAATTCCTTCGAGAGCTTGAAGTAGGCCCGCTTGACGGTCTTCGGATCCGCACCGACGGGCACACCGAGCAGCTCGTGATACGGCCGCGCGAGCGAGAGCTCGAACTCGAGGATGCGGCGCTGAACGTCGCAGTCGATGTCGAGGCCCGGATCGAGGAGCTTCGGATCGATCGCGATCGAAGGGCTCGGCGCGCTCGCTGCATCCAGCGCGACCGGCAGCGGCAGCGGCGATCCGCCGCCGGGCTTCGCGCTCGTGGTCTGCGGCGTCGCGGTCGCCGCCGCCCCAGCGCCGGGCTTCGCGCCGCCGGCGACGATCTCGATCACGCCCTCCGCGAGCCACCGCTCGAGGCAGGCATCGACCTCGGTCGCGGGAATGCCGCCGATCTCGCGCAGCAATCGCCACGGCGTCCGGCCGTCGATGCGAGAGAGCAGATACCCCTCGGCCGCCGAGAGACGGAGCCGCGTCGGGTCACGACCCGCCGCGAGCGCAACGACCTGCGCCACCCGCTCCTGCTGCCGCACCGCTTCGTTCATCCACGTCTCGCGTGCATGGGGAAAGCAGACGACATGCCCCCTGCATGCGTCCGCTCGTCATTCTTCGGCTGCCCCGGGGCAAAGCTGAGACGGACTGCGGCGCCGGCTACGGGCGGGTCGGGAATTCTGCCAGGGGCACGATCGGCCCGGGGGGAACGGCTGCCCCGGTCAGGCGCTCAGCAGATGCTCGAGGATCGCGTTCTGGGCGTGGAGCCGGTTCTCGGCCTGGTCGAAGACCAGGCTCCGCGGGCCGTCGAGGACCTCGTCGGTCACCTCCTCGCCGCGGTGGGCGGGCAGGCAGTGGAGCACCCAGGCGTTGGCGCTGTGGGCGAGCAGCTCGCGGTTCACCTGATAGGGGCGGAAGATCCGGCGGCGCTCCTCGGCCTCCTTCTCCTGTCCCATGCTGGTCCAGGTATCGGTGTAGACGAAGTCGGCGCCCCGCACGGCCTCGACGGGATCCTCGAGCAGGGTGATCTCGGCGCCGCTGGCCTGCGCGAGCTCCCGGGCGCCGCGCATCACCCGCGCCGCCGGCGGATGGCTGGCGGGCGTCGCGACCCGCAGGCGCAGGCCGAGCACGGCGGCGAGATGGACGAGCGAGTTCGCGACGTTGTTGCCGTCGCCGACGTACGTGATGGTCGCATCCGAGGGCTTCATGACGCCCGCGATCGTGACGAGGTCGGCCATCGCCTGACATGGGTGCAGCAGGTCGGTCAGGCCGTTCACGACGGGGATCGTCGCATGCCGAGCCAGGTTCTCGACCAGTTCGTGGCTGAAGGTGCGCGCCATCAGGCAATCGACCCAGCGCGACAGCGAGCGGGCGACGTCCTCGGGGCTCTCGCGCGTCCCGATGCCGACCTGGTCGGGCTTCAGCAGGATCGCGTGGCCCCCGAGCTGGGCGATGCCGGCCTCGAAGGTGACGTGGGTCCGCAACGAGGGCTTCTCGAAATACATCGCGAGGATGCGGCCCTCGAGGGTCCGCGGGCGCTTGCCCGTCCGGTGATTGCGGCGCAGGAACGCCGCCCGCTCGGCCATCGCCCAGAGCGCGTCTGCCGGCCAGTCCGCCAACGTCAAGAAATCCTTGGGCACACACCCTCCTGATTCACCCATTGCGCCCGCTTCGTCCGAGGCGAGCGCCCCGGGCCCGTTCGCGGGGACACCGGCGGTGCGACGCCGTCGTCAGGGGACGAGCAGCGTCCCGACACCCGCGTCGTCGCTGAAGACCTCGAGCAGGACCGCATGGCGGATGCGCCCGTCGACGACGTGCGTCCGCGCGACGCCGCCCGCGAGCGCGTCCATGCAGCATTCCATCTTCGGGATCATGCCGCCCTTGATCGTGCCCGCCGCGATCAGGCGGTTGCACTGCTCGATCGTGAGCTGGCTGATGAGCTGCCCCTCCGCGTCGAGCACGCCCTCGACGTCGGTCAGCAGGATCAGCTTTTCGGCCCGCAGCGCCGCCGCGATCGCTCCCGCGACCTCGTCGGCGTTGACGTTGTAGCTGAGGCCCTTCTCGTCGACGCCGATCGGCGCGATGACGGGGATGAAGCCTGCCTCCGTCGCCGCGAGCAGGACGCTGGGATCGACCGCGGTCGGGTCGCCGACCCGGCCGAGGTCCTGCCCGTTGATGAGCTTGCGCTCGACGCGCAGCAGGCCTCCGTCGCTGCCCGTGAATCCGATGGCCCGCCCGCCGGCCTGCTGGACGAGCTCGACGATCTCGCGGTTGATCTTGCCGCCGAGGACCATCTCGACGACGTCCATCGTCTCGTCGTCGGTGATGCGCCGACCATCGACGAAGGACGATTTCTTGCCCATGCGGGCGAGCGTCGCCTCGATCTGCGGGCCGCCACCGTGGACGATCACGGGGCGAACGCCGATGTGCTTCAACAGCACGACGTCGGCGGCGAAGGAGGCCTGATAGGACTCGTCCGTCATCGCATGACCGCCGTACTTGACGACGATCGTCTTCCCCATGAAGCGCCGCATGTACGGCAGCGCCTCCATCAGGATCCGGGCTTTCTCGACCAGTTGCTGCATGACGATCCTTCCGATTCGATCGTTCCGATCCGACGCGAGGACGTGCCGTGCCAGGCCGCCCGGGCCGATGGCGACCCGGCCGGTAGCCCGCGCAGTCGACGGTCGACTAACGCGAAACGGGACCGTCGCCCCGCGCCTCGCGCCGAGCCGTCGCCAGCTCCTCGATGCTCTGGAGCAGGCTACGGTACAGGAGGATGTTCCGGACGGCTGCGGAAAAGACCGCCGAGAGGACCTCCGCCGTCCGGGCCGAAGGCAGACTCCCGGGCTCGAAGAAGGCCCGGAGAACGCCCACGACCTTGTCCCGCAGCTTGATCGGGATGCAGAGCAGGGATCGCACGCTGCCATCCGCCGGCGTATCGACCCGGGCGTCGAAGCGCGCGTCCGTATCGGGCCGATCGACCAGGACGAGCCCGCCGGTCAGACAGACCGTGCCCGTCAGTCCCCGATCGGCCGGCAGCGGATCGCGATCGCCCGAATCGCTTCCGTCGATCTCGGCCTCGCGGACGAGCGTTCCGCCGTCCGGGCTCAGCAGGTGGAGCGCGACCGGCCCCGCCGCGAGAACCCGCGACACACACCCGAGCGCCATCCGCAGCACCCGCGCCGGCTCGACCTCGGCCGCCACCGCCTCGCAGATCGAACGCGCCAGATCCGCGGCGATGTCGACCCGCAGGCCCGGGCGCGACTGGCCTCCGCTGACGCCTTCCACGTCGAGGGTGTTCGCCGCGTCGAGGATGCGCTCGACCTCCGGATCCGCGGCGAGGAACTCGGAGACCTGCATGCCGAGCAGTCGCAGGACGTTCGACTCGTCGGCCGCGAGGCCGCCCTCGTCGTCGCCCTCGGTCAGGCAGAGCACGCCGACGGGCTCGCCGAGGCAGACGAGGGGCACCACGGCGAACGCGGGCCTTCGGTAGATCCCGGCGCCCCGCCCGGCGAAACGCGCATCCCGATCGACGTCGGCGACGCAGAGCACCGCGCCTTCCGCAAAGCAGCGGCCAGCCGCCCCCTCGCCCACCTTGCGCGGCGAGAGCGTCTCGCGCTCGATGTCGATCCCGCGGCAGGCGACGACCGCGAGCCATTCCCGATGCTCGTCGGCGAGCATCAGCGAGACCCGATCCGCCTGGAACACCACCGCCGCCGCATCCACGATGCCCCGGCGCAGGATCTCCGCCCGCTCCGCCGGCGCGGCCCAGCGCACGAGCTGCGAAAGCCGCTCCATGCTCTCGACCAGCCGGTCGATCCGGGCCCGCAGGCGCCGCCGACCGGAGCTCGCCTCGTGGCCATCGATCCCGCGGCCGACGGCCAGGACGAGCTCCTCGTCGTGGAGCGGCTTCGCGAGATAGTCCGAGGCGCCGAGCCGGAGCGCCTCGAGCACGATCTCCTGGTCCGTCGATGCGGACAACATGATGACCGGGAGCTCCGGCCGCGTCTCGCGGACCTTCGCCAGCACCGAGATCCCGTCCATGTCGGGCAGACGCACGTCGAGCACCACGACGGCGATGCGCGGATCCGCGATCCGTTCGAGCGCCTCGCCCCCGTTGACGGCGCGGATCGTGTCGAAGCCGGCGCCGGAGAGGATCTCGTCGATCGCCTCGAGGAAGAAGACCTCGTCGTCGACGATCAGGACGCGATTGCTCATTCGACGGTTTCCCTCGCGATCGCCCGGCGCGGGCGTCACAGAATGAACTGCGAAAGGTCCTGATCGTCCAGTAGGTCGCCCAATCTTTTGCGTACCAGCGCCTCGTCGATCGTCACGCGCTGGCTCGGCAGGTCGGGGGCGTCGAAGGAGAGGTCTTCGAGCAGCCGCTCCATCACGGTATGCAGACGGCGGGCCCCGATGTCGGCGTTGCGCTCGTTCACGGTGAACGCGATCTCGGCGATCGCTTCGACGCCCGAGCGCTCGAAGACGAGCTCGACACCCTCGGTCGCGAGCAGCGCCGTGTACTGGCGAACGAGGGAGTTGGTCGGTTCGGTCAGGATCCGGACGAGATCCTCGCGCCCGAGACTCGCGAGCTCCACGCGGATCGGAAAGCGCCCCTGGAGCTCGGGCATCAGGTCCGAGGGCTTGGCCGAATGGAAGGCGCCGGCGGCGATGAAGAGGATGTGGTCGGTGTCGACGGGACCGTGTTTGGTCTGCACGGTCGAGCCCT
>CAZFKD010000043.1:0-15237 GCA_964519695.1 uncultured Spirochaetaceae bacterium | reverse complement strand
GCCGCCCCGAGGACGCTGAGATAGGTCAGGCTCCCGGTCAGGTCGTAGTACTTCTCCGTCTGCGCGAGCCAGGCGGGCACGAAGGCGGCGACGTTCAGCGCGAACGCGAGCGCGACGCACACGCCGAAGACCGGCAGCCCGAAGAGCCGCTCGCCGCCCGCGCTGCCCGCGAGCGCCACCAGCGCCCCGATCGCGAGGATCAGCGGCAGCGCGATCAGGGCCTGGCGGGTTCGGCGGTGCAAGGCGGCCGCTCAGGCCGTCTCGCGGATGATCGGCGCTTCGTAGGTCCCGAACAGCTTGTCGTAGAACATCGTCAGCGTCGCGTAGTTGCCGTGGCTCATGTCGACGTGGTGCGCCGCATGGACGCCCGTGATCGTGTTCACCCAGCCGAAGGGCGCGGGCAGGTTGGTGTAGACGTGGTTCAGGCTGTTCAGATGCGTGAAGAGCAGCGTCGCGACCACCATCGAGACGACGTGCAGCGGCCCGCCCGTCACGGCGGCGACCAGCGGGATCGAGCCCAGGAAGAGCGAGAGGCCGATGAACGTCTCGAGCGGATGCACGTAGAGCGCGTCGACGTAGGTCGGCTTGCGGGCCTGGTGATGGAGCGAGTGGACCTTGCGCAGCAGCGTGCCGTGGAAGAGGAAGCGATGGGTCAGGTAGTACATGAAATCGAATACGAGCAGGACGGCGAAGACGTCGACGACGTGGCGCCAGATCGGCCGGCTGTCGAAGCCGACGCAGAAGGGCAGGATCGTCGCGTAGAAGGCGAGATTCGTGTACAGGCCCGATTTGTTGTTGATCTTGATCGCGTTGCGGAACGACTCGCGGGCGAGCTTGGTCTTGTCGACCGCGCGGTTGACCGCGCGCATCTCCGCGAGCACCGGAATCTTGAAGGTCAGCCAGTTGCCGACGATGCTCGTGATCGCCAGCAGGCCGACGAAGGCGAGGGCCGCCTGCCAGTCGTAGTTGTCGCGAAGCCATTCGAGCACCATGTTCGTCTCCTCTTTCTCTCTCGAGTCTTGCTCTCGACTTGTTCGTTCTCCCGCCCTCGCTGCGGCCGGACCGGACCGCGCCGGCTAGGGCGATCGCAGATGCACCGCGAGGCGCGCGGCGTCGCGGGACCCGAGGCGATCGCGCAGGCGGGCCGCGAGCCGGGCGAGCTCCGCCGGCGAGCTCTCGTTCGCGCGTCGATCGGGCCGCGCCGCCCGTTCGGCGCCTTCGGATCCGGCGGGGGAATCGTCTGTACTGGCCCGATCGGTCGCGAGGCTCGCGCCCGCCGCCTCGGCGCCGGCCGAAGCCGCCGCAAAGGCCGCCGCAAAGGCCGCCGAGAGCAGATCCGTCTCGAGCGCGAGCATTCCGTAGAGTCGCCGAGCGACCCGCTCCAGCACGGCGAATCCGCCCCCGCCGAGCTGCTCGCGCAGGCCTTCGTCGAGCGCGTCGAGCGCGCGCACGGAATCTTCGATGAGGCGCATCCCGTTCGCCGTCAACCGGACGACGACGCCGCGGCGATCGCGCGGATCGGGCTCGCGTCGCAGATAACCGAGGCGCTCGAGATCCTGGGCCGTCGCACTGATGGCCTGGCGACTCACTCGATGCAGCAACGCGAGCTCGTGGAGGCGGGCACCGGAGGCGCCGACCAGCGTCAGGATCTGGCCGTGGGAGAGCTTGAGCCCCGCATGCCCGCGCTCGCCGGTCGCCGCCATCAGGCGCCGCTCGATCTCGGTGGCGATCAGCGGCAAGAGCCCGATCGAATGCGGTGCACCGGATTTCCGCGTCGGTCCCGTCTCGTCTCCGCGCCCTCGCTCGTTCGGCCCGGGAAAGGCATCCGAGAAGAATCCGTCGGCGAGCAGCGCGAGGGCTGCGACGAAGCGACGATGTTCGTCGATGCCGACCCGTTCGGCCTGCTCGGCCTCCAGCTCGCGCAGACAGGCGACGGCGTCGGCGACCAGCCGCTCGCCGGCGGGCGTCAAGACGGCGACCCGCGCGCGCCGATCGCCCGGCGCGTCCCGCCGGTCGACGTAGCCCGCGCGCTCGGCCAGGCCGACGAGCTGACTCGCCGCCTGCGGGCTGATTCCGAGGGCCCGCGCGAGCTCCGAGAGCGGCCGCGGCGCCCGGGCGATGAGCGAGATCGGAAGGCCGAAGCTTGGGCGAAGCCCGCGATGGCCGCGCTGGTCGGCGAGATGGGTCATCAGCCGGATCTGCAGGTCGCGGGCGAGGCCGATCAGATGGCGCGCGAGGTTGTCGCGATAGCGCGCCCAGGCGATGGCGCCCGGGGCTTCGCAGACGGCCCTTTCGGCCGGGGATCGGGGGCGGGCACGCGGCATCGCTCGACTCTAGGGCCGGGCGCCGAGAAGTTCAAGCTGGGTTGACAAACTGATACAGCACGATTGATGATGGGTCCGAGGCTCCCCTGGAGCCCCGCCCTCGCCCCGCCCCCCAAGCCCCTGCCCGAGGATGGCCGTGCTCACGATCTACCACTCCCCCCGCTCCCGCTCGCAGCGCGTCGTCTGGCTCGCCGAGGAGCTCGGCCTTCCCTATCACCTCCACGTCCTCGAGATGTTCAGCGATGCGATGAAGGCCCCGGAATACCTGCGCATCCACCCGCTCGGGAAGGTGCCTGCGATCGACGACGACGGCTTCGTGCTCTGGGAGACGACGGCGATCCTCTCCCATTTGATCGGGCGCTACAGCGACGGCGCGCTGCTGCCGCCGCGCGAAACCCGGTCGGGGGCGCGCGCACTGCAATGGATGGATTTCGGGGAGAATCCGCTGACCGTCATCATGGGGGAGGTCGCGGCCCATTCGGGACCGATGCCGGCGAGTTCGCGCATCCCCGCGCTCGTCGACCGCGGCCGGGCGGTCGCTCCGACGCTCGTCGCGGTCGTCGAGGCGGGACTCGAAGAGGGTCCATACATCCTCGGCGACGGCTTCAGCGCCGCCGACATCATGCTCGGCTTCGGGCTCGGCATCGCGCGCTGGCTCGATTTCGTGAACGCGCAAACGCCCCGCTGCCGCGCCTATCTCGAGCGGCTCGAGCAGCGTCCCGCCTATCAGCGGTCGCTCGCCGTCTGAGCGCGGCGGCCTGTGCCATCCTCGCGAGCGGACCAGGGCAGGGAAAAGGAGATGCGATGCCGGCCGCGCCCCTCGAGCGAGGTCTCTTCCTCGTGTTCAGCAATCCCAGCTCCGAGGCCGCGACGGCCGAGTTCCACCGCTGGTACGACGAAGTCCACGTCCACGAGGTCCTGCAGGTGCCGGGCGTCGTCGCCGCCACGCGCTATGAGCTCGATCCGGACCAGATGCCCTCCGGCGGAGCCGAGGCGCTCGGTCGGCGCTTCCTCTGCGCCTACGAGATCGAGGCGGACGATCTCGCCCGCGTGCGCGATGCGGTCATGGCGACCTCGCGGGATCGGACCCATAGTGCGGCCTTCCAGCTGACGCCGCTGCCGATCCTCGCGATCTTCCGCGCGCTCGGTCCGCGGGTCGAGGCGCTGCGCGAGGCTCCGCGCGCGTAGCGATCGCAGGGCGCGGTTGCGCGGATCGTTCGCGCGGAGCGATCGTCGGTCGAACGGGAAGGGAGGACGGGATGGCGGGAAGACTCGCAGGCAAGGTGGCGATCGTGACGGGCGCCTCGCGCGGAACGGGGGAAGCGACGGCGCGGCGCTTCGTGCAGGAGGGGGCGTCGGTCGTGCTGGCGGACGTCCTCGACGAGCCCGGCCGGAAGGTCGCGGCGGAGCTCGGCGATGCTGCGCTCTACGTCCATCTCGACGTGACGAGCGAGGCGGAGTGGGCCGGCTGTCTCGAGCAGACGCTCGCGCGATTCGGCCGGGTCGACGTGCTGGTCAACAACGCGGCCGTGCTGCACATCGCGCCGCTCGAGGAGACGGCCCTCGCCGATTGGGAGCGCCTGCTGCGCGTGAACCAGACGGGGCCCTTCCTCGGCATCAAGACCGTCGCGAAGGCGATGCGGGCGGGCGGCGGCGGATCGATCGTGAACGTCTCGTCGATCGACGGCCTCGAGGGCATGAGCTTCGTCGCGGCCTACGCCTCGACGAAATGGGCGCTGCGTGGGCTCGCGAAATGCGCCGCCCTCGAGCTCGGCCCCGACGGCATCCGGGTCAACACCGTCTGCCCGGCCGGCGGCAGCGACGAGATGGCGGCGCCCTGGCGGCCGCCCGGCTCGAAGGACACCTCGGGCTACATGGACAAGCGCCCGATCCCGCGCCGCGGCACGGTCGAGGAGATCGCTTCGATGATCCTCTTCCTGGCGTCGGATGAATCCTCGTTCTGCACGGGGGGCGATTTCCCGGTCGACGGGGGGCATTCCTGCGGCAGCCGGCTGACCGCCCGGATCCCGCGGCGGTCGTAGGCGGCTCGCGTCGTTCCCTTCTTCGAAGGGGAAAAGAACCGCTCAGAAGGGGGAAATCCTGGATCGCCCGCCATTCAGGGGTCGCGTTTCCTGGGGGAAGATCCGATAGGGGCAAGCGAGGGGCTGCCTCATCCCGGGGCAGCCCAACGCGGTGAAGCATGTCCCAGGAAGTCTCGATCGACGGCCCGAAGAGCGAATCGATCTCGCTCCTACTCGTCGTCGAGGACGATCCGACCGCCAACCGCCTCGCCGAGGTCCTCGCCCGGCCGGACGGTGTCCGTTATGCGATCACCCGCGTCCTGCGCGTCGAGGATGGCCTGCGCCTGCTGCAGGAGACGCCCTTCGACGCGATGCTGCTCGACCTCTCGGTCCATGAAGGCCCGGGCCTCGACTCGCTCATGCGCGCGAGCGCGGCGACGCGCAGCATCCCCGTCGTCGTCCTGACCTATCAGCGCGACGAGGCGACCGTCCTGAAGGCGGCGCGCGCGGGCGCGCAGGACTGTCTCTCGCGCGGCGAGGTCACACCGGAGCTGATCTCGCGCACGATCATCCATGCGATCGAGCGCCACAAGATCCTCCAGGACCTGACGGAGGCGAAGCAGCGCCAGCGCTTCCTCGCGACCCACGACACGCTGACCGAGCTCCCGAACCGCTATTCGTTCATGCAGCAGCTCGGCCCGATGCTGCATGCGGCGAAGCGGCGCGAGACGAAGCTCGCCGTGCTCTTCTTCGATCTCGACGGCTTCAAGGCGATCAACGACAACCTCGGTCACGGCGTCGGCGACGAGCTCCTGACCGACGTCGCCCGGCGGCTGCGCAAGGCGATCCGGAAATGCGACCTGATCGCGCGCATCGGCGGCGACGAGTTCCTCGCCGCGATCCAGGACGTCGAGCAGGAAGACACGATCCAGAAGGTCGCCGAATCGATCCGCAGGGAGATCGAGAAGCCGTATCACCTCGACGGTCAAGAATGCTGGATCAGCGCCAGCATCGGCATCTCGATCTTCCCGAGCCACGGCGAGCAGGCCGAGCAGCTGATCCAGAACGCCGATACGGCGATGTACCAGGCGAAGGGCTCGGGCAAGAATCGCGTCTGCCTCTTCAGCGACGAGATGAACGAGAAGTCGATCGAGCGCTTCGAGCTCGTCTCGGGCCTGCGCGAGGCGGTCCACAGCGGCCAGCTCCAGCTGATGTTCCAGCCCCAGGTCAGCGCCGCGACCGAGGAGATCGTCGGCGTCGAGACGCTCGTGCGCTGGCACCATCCGACCCGCGGCATCGTCTCGCCGGCGAACTTCATCGGGGTCGCGGAGGACGCGGGCGTGATGGTCCAGCTCGGCGAGTGGGTTCTGCGCAGCGCCTGCGAGGCGGCGATCGGCTGGGCGGGGAAGAGTCAGGCGCGGGTCGCGGTGAACCTCTCGGGCCGCCAGCTGGACCACCCGGATTTTCCGAAGCGCGTGAAGAAGATCCTCTACGAGGTCGGTCTCCCCGCATCCCGGCTCGAGCTCGAGCTGACCGAATCGCTCGCGACGAGCGACGCAGCGCTCCGGACGATCGGCGAGCTGCGGGCGCTCGGCATCCGCGTCGCGATCGACGATTTCGGGACGGGCTATTCGAGCCTCACGCTGCTCAAGCGGCTGAACATCGACATGTTGAAGATCGATCAGTCCTTCGTGCGCGGGGCGGCGCAGACCGATCCCGATCGCGTCATCCTCGCGGCGATCATCCACATGGCGCGCGGCCTCGGCCTCGACGTCCTCGCGGAAGGCGTCGAGACGACGGACGAGATGCGCGCCCTGCTCGAGCGCGGCTGCAACCTGATGCAGGGCTATCTCTTCTCGAAGCCCGTCGACAAGAATCAGCTCGACTGGCTCGTGACCAGCCCGGAAGCGCCCTGGCGGCAGGTGCTCGCCGATCCCGAGGCCTGGTGTGCGGCGCAGTCGGCCGATGCGAGCGAGGCGGGCGCCGGAGGCGACGGTGCGCAGAACACTGCCGTCGTCCCGCCGACGGGCTCGGATCCGGGCGGGCGTAGCGAGCTCGGCCGTCTCGGTGTGCGCAGCGGGTCCCGTGTGGATCCGGACGAGGACCTCTATCCGGTCTTGAAGTCCAAGTCGCGCTGATCGATGCGCGCCCGGGCGATCGGCGCGAATCGTTCCAGGCGATGGAAGTCCGGCGCCTCGCCGGGCACGGGGGCCCAGGCGAGATGGCGGCGCGCAGCGCCCCGACCATGGATGCCGTACGCATTCGCAGCCGCGAGAGCCGGGGGCAGCGCCGTGCGCGCCGTCCGGGCCCGCCCCGACCAGCGCTCCGCGCTTCCGCCGACCGCGTACTCGACGACGAGGTCGCTCGCGACGACGTGCCGCCGCCCCGCCAGACGCAGCGCCAGATAGTGGCCATGCGGACCGAACTCGAGCTCGAGATATTGCTCGTCGACGCCGAGCAGGAAGAGCTCGACGACCTCGTGGTTCCAGAGTCCGTCGCAGCGTCCGGGCGGCCCGGGCGGCGGCGGATCGCCGTGACGGGCGGCCTCGATCTCGATCTCGACGGCGTCGCCGAGTCGGAGCTCGATCGATCCGAACTCGCCGGGCAGCAGGGGCTCGTCGTTCCAGGTCCGGCGAAGCTCGAAGTGGAAGCGTTCCATGCCTAGACTCCGACGTCCGCGATCGCTGAATACGGAAGGGCGCCCTTGACGGTCTCGCAGGCTCGCGATCTCGACTGGCTCGACGGGGCCGACACGCAGATCCTCCCGGCCCCCGTCCGAGCGGCCTACTCCGAGCTCGCGGGCGCGATCGGATTGCGGTCGCTCCACGGCGGGCTCCTGCATCAGAGCTTTCACGTTCGCGCGGGCGATGTCGAGTACGTCCTGCAGCGCGTCGCCGACGTCTTCGCCCCCGAGATCCACGCCAACATCGAGGCGGTGACCCGGCATCTCGTCGCCCGCGGCGTTCGCGCGGCCCGGCTGATCCCGACGAGGCAGGGCGGGCTCTTCGCGGAGCTCGGCCCGCTCGGGCGCTGGCGCCTGATGGAACATCTCGGCGGCGCGTCCTTCGAGCAGTTGACGGGGCTCGCCCAGGCACGCTCCGCGGGCGAGCTCGTCGGCCGCTTCCATGCAGCTCTGATCGATTTCGACGCGCCGCTCGCGCCGATGGGCATCGCCTATCGCGATACGCCCCGCTATCTCGAGGCGCTGCGGACGGCGATCGAGCGCCATCCCGGCCACCGGCTCTCCGCGGAAACGCGTGCGATCGCCTCACGAGTCTTCGCTGCATTCGAATCGCTGGGCTCGCCGTCGCCGAGTCCGTCGCGTGTGATCCACGGTGACCTCAAACTCTCGAACGTGCTGTTCGAGGCCGAGTCGGGCTCGGGAAGCGAGCGCGCGAGCGCGCTCGTCGACTTCGATACGCTGATGCGCGGTTCGCTCTGGATGGAGCTCGGGGACCTCTGGCGGTCGTGGTGCAATCGGTCGGGCGAGAACTCGACGTCCCCGCGCTTCGACCTGGAGGTTTTCGCTGCCTCCTGGGAGGGCTTCCGTTCCGGTTACGGATCTCCGATCGGGGACGGGGAGCTCGTGTCGCTCGATGATGCGCCGGAGAGAATCACGCTCGAGCTGTGCGCTCGATTCGCGGCCGACGCCCTCGAGGAGACGTACTGGGGATGGGATCCGGCTCGATTCGCGACGCGGGGCGACCACGATCTGTTCCGCGCCGAGGGTCAATGGCGGCTCTACGAGGCCATGCGCGAGACGGCTGCGCGGCGCCGGATCCTGCTCCGCTCCCTCGGCTGAGCTGCGTGCGGCCATCCGGCCGGTCCGGATCCCGCCCGCCGGGCGGCCGCATGCGCCTTCCCGATCCGGATTGCACCGGGTTCTGCGTTTCCTTGGTCGCCGGCCTTCCGCCCTCCGGATCGGGAACCTAGATTCCCGTCGGAACGGCCGATCGGCGCGGCCGCCGCCGGCCGCTCCGCTCGATGCTCTCGATTTTTTCGACCCGCTCGGTCCGCTCGGTCCGCTCGGTTCTCGATCCCCGATTCTCGTTCTCCGACCCCCGTTGTCCAGTTTTCCGACCCCCGACCCCGAAGGAGCCCGCGATGCGATTCGCCTATCACGCCACGATGTGCAACCCCGAGTTCTATCTCCCCCTCGCGATCGCGGTCGAAGAGGCGGGCTTCGACACGTTCACGCTGCCCGATTCGATCTGCTACCCGGAGAACTCCGACAGCAAATACCCCTACAACGGCACCGGCGACCGCGAGTTCCTCGACGGCGTGCCCTTCCTCGAGCCCTTCTCGCTCGTGCCCGCGATGGGCGCCGTGACGACGAAGCTGCGCTTCAGCACGTCGGTGATTAAGCTCGCGATCCGGCAGCCGGTCGTCGTCGCGAAATCGCTGACGTCGGTGGCGGTGCTGACGCAGAACCGTTTCGTCTTCGGCGTCGGCATCAGCCCCTGGCCCGACGATTTCGCGGCTTGCCAGATCCCCTGGGAGAAGCGGGGCAAGCGGATGGACGAGATGATCGACATCGTGAAGGGCCTGATGACGGGCGAGTACTTCTCGTATCAGGGCGAGATCTTCCAGCTCGACTCGATCAAGCTCTGCCCGGCGCCCTCGAAGCCCGTTCCGATCCTGATCGGCGGCCACGCGCAGGCGGCCCTGAAGCGCGCCGCGCGCGTCGCCGACGGATTCATCCATGCCGGCGGAACGTTCGAGTCCCTCGCGGCGTCGGTCGCCGAAATCGAGAAGTACCGCAAGGAATACGGGCGCGAGAAGGTGCCCTTCGAGTATCAATCCATGAGCGCCGAGGCGTTCAGCGTCGACGGCGTCAAGAAGCTCGAGGATCTCGGCATCGGCGAGGCGATCGTCGCCTTTCGCAATCCCTACGAGGGGAAGGCGGATACGCAGACGCTCGACGAAAAGATCGGCATGATCCGCTGGTTTGCGGACAACGTGATCCAGAAGACGCGCTGACGGAGCGCTCTTCCGGAGGGGGGAGCGATGGCGAAGAAGCTGTTGATCGGGGCCGTGCTGGCGACGGTCGTCCTCGCCGCGCTGGGCTACTTCGCCTTCATGAACCTCGATGCGCTCCTCGAGCAGAACCGGGACCGGATCGCGGGCCTCGCGAGCGGCGCGGCCGGTCGCGAGGTCGCCTTCGAAAAGGCCTCGGTCGCCTTCTCGAGCGGGCTCGCGATCCGGATCGACGGGCTCTCCGTCGCCGAGGATCCGGCCTTCGACACGACGGACGGAAAGACGGATTTCCTGGCGCTCGAGTCCGCGTTCGTCGAGGTCGCGCTCTGGCCGGCCCTGCAGCGACGGATCGAGGTCCGCGGGGTTCGGCTCGTGCGGCCGACGATCCGGATCGTCCAGACGAAGCGGGGCTACAACTTTTCGACCCTCGGCGGCTCGGACGCGCCGTCCGAGAAGCCGCCCTCGGACTCGGAGGCGCAGCCGATGGCGCTCGTCGTCGGGGCGCTCGAGATCGAAGCGGGCACGATCGTCTACGCCGACCGGACCGCGAAGGACGGTCTCGCTCTCACGATCGAGGAGTTCGAGAGCTCGGGCACGAACCTGACCGGCGAGGGGCCGCTGCGGGTCGATTTCTCGGGCATCGTGCGGCCGACGGACGGCGATGCGTCGCTCGCGAGTCCGATCTCCGGCTCGCTCGAGATCCTCGATCGCGCGTCGATGGCGGGCGAGCTCCGGCTCGAGAGCCCTTCCTTCGCGCCGCTGCTCGTCGGGGTCGATCTCTCGGAGGGGGCGGATCGTGAGCGGCTCGAAGGGCTCGACCTCACGATCGGTCTGCCCGCGGACGCCGACGCGTCCGGTTATCCGATCGCGCTGCACGCCGACGCGGCGCGGCTCGCCGGCTTCGACCTCGACGCGATCGATGGAAAGCTCGTCTACCGCGGCTCGAAGCTCGAGATCGATCGTCTCGCGCTCGGACTCGCGGGCGGCGAAGCGGAGCTGGCGGGCAGCGTCGCGTTCGGCGCGCCGGCGCGCTCGCCCTTCGACATCGACCTGAAGCTCCGCGGACTCGATTCGGACGAGCTGGCGCACGTCCTGCTCGGCGTGCCGAGCGGCCTCGTCTCCGGCCAGATCGGCGGCGAGATCGATCTCGCGGGCCAGAGTCTCGACTGGGAGACGCTCTCGCGAACGCTCGCGGGCCATGTCCGGCTCGAGATCGGGGGCGGTGCGCTCGAGGGGGTCAACCTGCTCGACTCGCTCGCGACCCGGCTCGTCGGAGACCCCGGTCTGGGTCAGCTCCTCGCCGGCTCGCTCCGCGAGGCGGCGCCGTCGGCATTCCGCGGCGATCGCACGCCCTTTGATCTCCTCCGTCTCGCGCTCGAGCTCGACGGGGGCCGGATCCGCGCGGACGACCTGCAGATCGCGGCGCAGGATTTCGGGATCGTCGCCACCGGCGCGCTCGGTCTCGATGGGATGCTCGACGGCGACGGCCGCATCCGCTTCTCCCCGGAGCTCTCGCAGAAGATCCTGAAGAAGGCCGACCGCTTCGCGCCGCTGCTCGCCGATGGCGATGTCGTCGTCCTCCCGCTGCGGCTGGGCGGCAAGCTCTCGGCGCCGCTCCTGCGTCCCGATCTCGGCGCGCTCTCCGCGCAGGCGCGCGACGTCGCGACCCAGGATCTGAAGGAGAAGGCCGCGAAGAAGCTCACCGACGCGATCTTCGGCAAGAAGAAGAACAAGAAGAAGCAGGGCGACGCAGCGGAGGGCGATGGCGAGGCCTCGGCCGAGGGCGACGCGACGACGGGGGATGGAGATCCGGCCGCGGGGGAGGCCGCCGCCGACGCCGCGGACGACGGCGAGAGCGACGCCGCGACGCGCCGGGAGCGCGACCGCGATGCAACGAAGGATCTCGTGAAGGAAGGCCTCGGCAGGCTGCTCGGAAACTGAGGAGAGGCGGATTTGGGCTGGCTTCGGCGGATCGCGCTCGCTCTGCTCGGTCGCTACGGCGCGCGCCTGCGCTACCCGCATCTGCTGCTGCTCGCCGGCGCTGCGTTCGCCTTCGACCTCGCTCTGCCCGATGGCCTTCCGTTCGTCGACGAGCTGGTGCTCGGATTGCTGACGCTGCTCTTCGCGACCTGGCGCAGGCGGCGGGGCACGGGGGCGGGCGAGGTCGATCCCGATGCCCCGCGGAGCGTCGACGCCCGCGAGGCGGGTCGGACGGCTCGTTAGGCCACGCCGTCAGGCGACGGCGACCGCGACGCGCAGCGGCAGGACCTCGGGCCGCCGCACGAAGATGCTGCGCGCATGGACGACGGGCTGCGCCGGGTCGAGCTCGATCCGGACCGTTCGGGAGAGCGCCGCTTCGACGACGAGCCTGGCTTCGAGGCGCGCGAGATGGGCGCCGATGCAGAAATGGGCGCCGCGTCCGAACCCGACGTGATTCTTCGGAAAGCGCCGATCGAGCCGGAGCTCGTCGGGCGCCTCGAAGACCTGCTCGTCGCGGTTCGCCGAGGCCCAGGCCAGCATCAGCCGGTCCTCGGGCTCGAGGTCCCAGCCCCCGAGCCGGCAGGCGCGCTTCACGACGCGGTAGTGGAAGTTGAAGGGCGACTCGAGCCGCACCACCTCCTCGACGAAGCGCGGAACGAGCCCCGGCGCCGAGCGCAGTTGGTCGGCGATCTCGGGAGCCTGCGCGAGGCGGAAGAGGCAGGATCCGATCAGCGCCGCCGTCGATTCCCCGGCGGCGCCGAACAGCACGGACGAGATCCCGATCGCCGCCTCCCGATCGATCCGGCCTTCCGCGACGCCGCGGGCGAGGGCCGCCATCAGCGTGGCGTCGGCCGCCTCTGCCGTCGCCGGGTCGGCGCGGTCGAGATGCTCGCCGAGGTAGTCGAACATGCGCGCCGTCTCTTCGCCGAGAAAACGCAGGCGCGCGAGATCGGCGTCGCCGGCGAGCATGTCGCCGCCCATCATGGCCCAGACGCGGAAATTCTCGACGTCGCGTTCGGGCAGGCCGAGCAGATGCGCGATCGCGAGCGCGGGGATCCGCTCTGCGATCGGAGCGAAGTCGCCCCCCGCAGCGGCGAGCCAGGGCGCCAGCGAAGCGTCGACCCAGCCGCGGATGCGGGCCGTCATGCGCTCGATGCGGGCGGGCGAGAGCCGGGGCTGGAGCAGGGCGCGGTGGACGCCGTGATCGGGCTCGTCGGCGGTCGCGATGACCTGGATCGCGCCGGTCCCGCGCATGTCGAAGATCGAGGGATGGCCGTTCGCGCCGCGCATGACGACGCCGGTCAGGTTCGCGGAGAAATCGTCCTCGCGACCGAGCGCTTCTTCGACGAGGTCCCAGGAGAGAACGAGATGGGCGCCCGTCTCGCCGATGCGGCAGATCGGATGCTGCTTGCGCAGGCGCGCGTAGAAGGCATGCGGGGCAGCGATCGTCTCGGGCGCGAGGATCTCGCTCGGGTCGTCGGCGTAGGCGGGCGCGCGCATCAGGCGGCTCCTCGTTCGAGCAGCGCTTCGCCCGAGAGCAGCGCGGCCGCGCGCTCGGCGAGAGCGACGATGACGATATGCGTGTTGCTGCGGGTGACGCGCGGGATCGTCGAGGCATCGACGACGAAGAGGCCCTCGACGCCGCGCACCGCCGTGTGGGGATCGGTCACGCTGCCGGGATGCTCGCCCATGCGGCAGGTCCCGACGCCGTGGTAGAAGGCGCCGTGGTGGGCCGCGATCCAGCGGTCGATCTCGCCGTCGCTCATGCGGGCGAGGGGCTCGAACGTCTCGGGCGCGGTCGAGACGTCCATCGCCGCGAACAGCGCGCAGGCCCGGCGGAAACCGAAACGCAGGCGGGCCACGTTCTCCGGCTCGCCGGGAAAACGCCAGTCGAAGCGGCCGCGCGTCCCGACGTCGCGGGCGGCGAGCGCGATTCGCGATTCGCCGACGGGCTGCTGCAGGGAGATGCTGAGGTTCAGATGATAGGTCCCGTCCGATTTTTTTTCGGCCCAGGGCGTGATCTGCAGATCGTTCGAGAAGGCGCTGCCCTCCGCGGTCATGCGCGCCAGGTTCTGGATGCCGCGGGCGCCGGGGCGGATCCAGCGGCTCTCGATCGGCGTCGAGAGCTGGATGACCATGTGGTCCGTCCAGTGGGCGCCGACGGCGGGCGCATCGACGACGACGGGGATGTCGAGCGCGCGCAGCGTGTCGGCCGGGCCGATGCCGGAGCGGGCGAGCAGGAGCGGGCTGTGGAGCACGCCCGCCGACAGGATCACGCGCGCAGCCTCGAGCCGCTCGCCGCCCTCGAGCACGACGCCGACGGCGCGGCCCTGCGCAGTCGCGATGCGGTCGACGCGCGCATCGGCGCGGATCGCGAGGTTCGCGCGGCCGCGGGCGGGCGCGAGATGGGTCAGGCCCGCAGAGAGCCGCCGCTTGCCGTCGCGATTCATCGGGATCGGGCCGACGCCCGTCGTATCCGGCGCGTTCTGGTCGGGACAGAAGGGGACGCCGATCTTCGCGCAGGCGTCGACGAAGGCCTGCTGCACGGGATCCCATTCGGCCTCGGGCCAGCGCACGATCCGGATCGGCCCGTCGCTGCCGTGCCAGGGGGCGTCGCCGAAGTCGACGTCGGTCTCGATCGCGCGGAACCAGGGGAGCATGTCGTTCCAGCGCCAGGCCGCCGGCCAGGCCGCGAAATCCGCCGGCTCCGCCCGCATCGCGACGCCGCCGTTGATCGCCGAGGAGCCGCCGACGCCGCGCCCGCGGAAATAGGGCAGGCGGCGTCCGTCGCACGAATCGACCTGCTCGCCCCATTCGATCGGCCATTGGTAGCCGCGCCCGAGGAACTCGACCTGCTCGGG
The DNA here is from genome assembly GCA_964519695.1 of uncultured Spirochaetaceae bacterium. Lineage (GTDB taxonomy): Bacteria > Myxococcota_A > UBA9160 > UBA9160 > UBA4427 > UBA4427. The sequence goes on along the minus strand of CAZFKD010000043.1, from coordinate 1,074 downwards.
CAGCGCCGCGGGATCGAAATCGGGCCCGGCTTCGAGGAGCAGCACGCGCTCGCCCGGCGCCTGCGAGAGCCGCGCGGCGAGCACGCAGCCGGCCGAGCCGGCGCCGATCACGATCGTGTCCCAGGTCATCCGTTCTCCTCTCCCGCGGCCCGTTGCCGCCTGCCGGACGACGCTATTGTGCCGCCCCGTATGCCCTTCGACATCCCCGATTTCGAATCTCTGATGCAGCTCGAGGAGGCCGGCGGCGATGCCTTCGTCGGACGCAGCCCGAGCTATCCCTGGGGTCGCGTCTATGGAGGCCAGGTCGCTGCCCAGGCGCTGCGCGCGGCGACGAATACCGTCTCGCCCGACCGGTTCGTGCATTCCCTCCACGTCTACTTCATTCGCGGCGGCGATTCGGAGCTGCCGATCCATTATGCGGTGACGCGGGTCCGCGACGGCGGCTCGTTCTCGCTGCGCAGCGTCGTCGCGAGCCAGACGGGCGCGACGATCATGCAGGCGACGGCTTCGTTCCAGCTCGACGAATCCGGCGCGGAGGCCGACGTCCAGATCGAGGCGCTGCCGGCCGGGCTGCCGGCGCCCGAGTCGCTGCCCACGGTCGACTGGGGGCCGCTGCTGGGGCGGCGATCGATCGAGGTCGGGAAGGGCCGCGCCGCCTACTGGCTGCGGGTCGCCGGCATGAAGAGCGTCGATCCGGCAATCCAGGCCTGCGCCCTGACGTTCGCCTCGGACGACGTCCCGACCGAGGCCGCGAACCAGGCGCATCCCGACCGCGCCGGCGTCCCCGATACGTCGACCGCCTACGACGAGATGTTCGTCGGCGCGAGTCTCGACCATGCGATCTGGTTCCACCGCCGCGGGCGCCACGACGACTGGGTGCTCCACGATTTTCGCGGCGCGGGCGTCGCCGGTGCGCGCGGGCTCGGCGTCGGACGGATCTTCGCCCGTGACGGAACGCATCTCGCGACGGTCGCCCAGGAGATCCTGATCCGGAAGCGGCGCTGAGAGGCTGTGAAGATATCGTCTCGGTCGCGTCGCTTGCGGCGGCGGGCCATCTGCGGCGTTGCTCCTCCT
>CAZFKD010000042.1:0-15244 GCA_964519695.1 uncultured Spirochaetaceae bacterium | reverse complement strand
GACGATCCGCCCGCCGATGCCGAGCCGCCCGCCGCCTCCCCCATGGCCCGCGGACTCGGCGCGAGCCCCGGCATCGCATCGGGCGAGATCGCGACCACGACCGAGCGCGCGCTCGCCCGCGCCGCAGACGGCCATGCCGTTCTGCTCGTCCGCCCCGAGACCTCGCCGGACGACGTCGAAGGCATGGCCGTCGCGCGCGGACTCCTGACCGCGAGCGGCGGCCTCGCCAGTCATGCCGCCGTCGTCGCCCGCGGCTGGGGCATCCCCGCCGTCGTCGGACTCGCTGCGCTAGCGATCGACGACGAAGGCATCGAGATCGCGGGTCGGCGATTCGCCGTCGGCGCCCAGCTCTCGATCGACGGCAGTACGGGCGACGTCTACGCCGGCGCCGTCGAGATCGAGCGCCGCGTCGTCCCCGAAGCCGGGCAGCTGATCGCCTGGGCGGGCGAGCTCGGGATCGACCTCGTCGGCGAGCGCGTCCCCGAACGCGTCCCCGCCGCGACGGCTTCGCCTCTGCGCGAGGTCGCGGCCGAGATCGACACGCTGCCGGAGGGGGCTACGAAAATCCGCACGATCCCGTCGCTCGAATCGATCGCGGATTCGATCGTCCGCGCGCTCTCGATCAAGGGCACAACGACCGCCGACCTGCTGGCCGCCGCGCTCGCGCCCGAGCCGTCGGCGGACACCGCGGCCGTCGTCGCGGCGCTTCCGTCCGCGCTCGAAGCGCTGGTCGCCAGCGGCGACATCGCCGCCGCTCGCCCGCTCGGCTTCCGGCTGACGGAAGCGGGACGCCTCCGCGCGCAGGCGCTGCTCGCGTCCGACCACACGCAGCTCGGCATCGACGTCGCGTGCGCTGCGCTCGAAACCTTCCAACCTTTCGACGTCCGCATCAAGGAAGCGGTCACCGACTGGCAGCTCCGCCTCGAAGGCACGGAGCGCATCCCGAACGACCACACGAATGCCCGCTGGGATGCCTCGGTCGTCGAGCGCCTCGCCGCCGCCCTGGGCGACTCCGCGTCCTGGCTCGCCGACCTCACCGAGCCGCTGCCCCGCCTTCTGCATTATGCCGAACGCCTCATCGAGGCCCTCGAAAAGGTCCGCGAGGGCGACGGCCGCTTCGTCGCGTCGCCGCGAGTCGACTCCCTCCACGGCGTCTGGTTCGAGCTCCACGAGGACCTGATCCGCCTCGCGAACAGCTCGCGCGCCGAGGAGCTCGCGGCGGGCCGGGCGGGCTGAGGGCGCGCCGCGGCCCGACGGAAGCGCTCGAGGCTAGGCGCGGCCGATCGGGACCACCCTCGCCTCGAGCCCCTCCGGCCGCTCCTCCGGCAGGAGATACCGGACGAACACGACGCCGCTCCGCTCCCCACCCGTATCGAGCCAGTTCGGAACCCCGGGATCTTCGCCCGCGACGACGATCCGGAAGCTTCCATCCGGCTCGAGCCGGGTCTGCCGACGATTCAGCGACGCGCGCGTGCCCGGCCGCCCGAGGCTCTGGAGATGGCGATTCCAGACGACGAGGTTCGCGAAGCGGCAGCGCGGGAAGCGACCTTCGATCAGGAGCGCCTCGCCGTCTTCGAGGGCGAAGGGCGCCCAGAGATTCGATTGATCGACGGGCCCCTGCCCGGCTTCGCCCGACCAGCCCGAAGGCGGACCGAACCGATTCGGCTCGCTCGAGGCGAAATCGATCGCGGGGCCGTTGCGACCGTAGTCGAGCGAGAGCCCGCGAACGAAGTTCTCGACCCGGCGGATGCCCTGCGCGAGGGCCGCGTCGTCGCGCGCGAAGGCCGGCGCCGGCGCGCGATCGGAACCGATCGGCTCGATCGGCTCGATCTCGATCGGAATCGCGAGCCGGCGATCGACGGGCTCTTCGCCCTCGAAATAATGCCGGGTCACGATCGAGCATGCGTCCGGCGCGAGCGGCAGCCAGGCCTCGGGGCCGCGCCAGGGCGAGACGCTCGCGACGAGCGCATAGCTTCCGTCGGCCGCGACGCCGAGCTTCGCATCGTTCAGGCTCGAAACGACCCGAGCGGGGGGATAGCGCGCATCGAGGCCGCCGCCGCCTTCGACGGTGAAGGAGGTGTAGACGGCGCCCTGCGTATGGCCGCGGATTCGATAGGCGAGGCTCGGATCGACCGTGGTCGACTGGTAGATCGCGTCGGGATTGTCGCCGTAGAAGCGGCGGCCCGCCGACATCGTCGGCCGGAACGCGGGCCGCCGGGGATCGGCTTCGAGGGCGAGATCGAGGCCACCGCCGAGCAGATGCAGCAGGAACCGGATGCCGCTCGCGATTTCACCGGGATCGTCGATGCCGCGTTCGGGGGCGAGATGAAGCCGGTCGATCTCGGCGAGCGATTCGAGCAGCGCGTGCAGCGCGCGGCGGCTCTCGGCGTTCGTGCCCGCTCCCGCGCCCTCGTCGACGTCGGCCCCGTGCCCGTGCCCGCTCAAGCCAGTCGCTCCACGCGGCCGGTCCCGCCGTCGATGCGGATGCGATCGCCGGTGCGCAGGCGGCGAGTTCCGTCCGAAGTATTGATGACGCACGGGATGCCGAGCTCGCGCGCGACGATCGCGCCATGGGAGAGCGGGCCGCCGATGTCGATCACGACCCCGCCGGCGAGCATGAAATAGGCGCTCCAGCTCGGATCGGTCGTATGGCAGACGAGGATTTCGCCGGGCTCGAGCTCGCTCTCGCCCGGCTCGTGGACGACGCGCGCGAGGCCTTCGGCGATGCCCGGGCTGACGCCGAGGCCGGTGATCGGCGCGACGTCGCCCGCGTCGAAGGCGGCGTGGACGAAGGGCGTCGGCATGCCTCGGAACTCGACGGGCAGGTCGAGCGCTGCGTAACGCACTCGCAGCGCCCGGCGTTCTTCGATCCGCTCGCGGGCATCCGCCGGCGGCGCGAGCAGCTCGTGACGAGTCAGGTAGAAGACGTCTTCGGGATCGGCGATCCGCTTCGCCTCGGCATGCAGCACGCCGATCCGCCGCGCCGCCGCACGCGCGACGTCGAAGGTCTGCTGGAAGGCTGCCTTCGCGACGACGCGGAGCGGGATGTAGCGCCGGCCGATCTCGAGCAGGACGCGGGCCGACAGGCGATCGCGCCCCGAGAGGGCGGCATCGAGCTCCGCGGCGGCCCGCTCGCGCGCCGCCGCGCGCCCGGCCTCGGCGCGGCCGGGGCTCTTCTCTTCGGAGAGCTCGCGGTAGGGCGCGAGCAGCGCCTGCACGGGCGCCGGATCCTCGCGCCAGGAGGGATTCGAGAGCTCGCCGTCGGCGGGACCGCGAAAGCCGTGCCGCGCGAGAAAGGTTTCGAGGGGAAGCCGGCCTTGGGCGACCTGCCAGAGATCCGCGGAGGTCCGGATCTCCTCCGTCTTGCCGAACCCGCCGAGCAGCTCGTTCGCGAGCTCCACCTTGCCGACCCGCCCCATCGATCGCTGCAAACGGCCGAACAGGATCGTCGCGATGGTCGACGCGACGATCTGCGCTGCCACCTCGTCGCTGAAGCGCGGCAGCGCATGGGCGAAGCGATGATGCGCGCGGGCGAGATCGGCCGTCGCCAGCTCGGCGAGCGAGGCCTCCCACGCATTGCGGCTGCGTTCGCGCATGCGCCGCAGGCGACCGGGCAGGCGCAGCGCCGCGATCGGAAGCCGGAGCGAAGCGCTCGCTCGCCGCCTGCGCGAAGCGCCGGTCCGAGCGGCATCGCTCCGCGAAGAGAAGAAGCTCGCCTCGGCATCGTCCGTCGCGGCGAAGGGCAGCGCGTCGAGGGCGCGGCGAAAGGCGGAGACGTTGGTCGCGCCGCGGCCGTAGAAGAGCGCCGTGAACTGCTCGTCGACGCACTCGGGGATGACGAGCTCGCTTCCCGGCAGCAGCCCCATCTCACAATAGGCGAGCCGGAATCCGAACTCGCCGCCCGCATCCCAGAACGACCACGAGAGCGGCGTCTGGACCCCGACGATCGACTCCGCCGTATTGACCCGCGACCAATCGACGTCGGGTCCGCAGACCTGGTGGAGAATGCCCGGAGGCTCTGCCGCGGGATCGGGCTGGGGATTCGACAAGCGTCGCAGCTCCTTCTCCGCGGGGGAAGCCATCCGAGCGGCTCCGGAGTCCCGCGACGTATGCCATTCTCTCGAATTGCGAGCCCGAGAGCCACGCACGGGACGGGTCCGATCGGGACCTCGATCGAGGCGCGACTCGAGCCGCAGATCCGCAGGTGGATCCGGAGGCGGAGCAGGAGACGACGCGAGGTCCGATTCCACGCCGGAACCTGGAACGGGCGCGAAGGAGAGAGCAGTGCCGACGATGGGGCGGGGATTCGGTCCGGTGGTCCAGGTCGCCTATCTCGTGCCCGACATCGATGCGGCGATGGAGCACTGGCTCCGGCATGCTGGCCTCGGCCCCTGGACGAATTTCCGGAACATCGAGCTCGAGACCCGCTTCGACGAGCGCGACTTCACCCTCCGGATCCACGAAGCCCTCGCCTATCAGGGCAGTCTACAGATCCAGCTCGTCCAGTCGCTGAACGCGCCGGACGTCCCGACGCCCTACAGCGACTGGATCCGCGCAGGCCGCTACGGCGTCCACCACGTCGCCCATTTCAGCGACGACGTCGCGGCGGACGTCGCGCGCGCCCGCGAGCAGGGCTTCGAGCGCGTCTGCGCGATGAAGGACAAGAGCGGCTTCCGCTATTTCTACCTGCAGTCGACGGCGATGCCCGAGGTCTGGATCGAGTTCCTCGAGTCCTCGTCCATGCTGCGCGAGATCTTCGCGAGCGGCATCGCCGAGGCGGCGCGCTGGGACGGAGCGGATCCGATCCGGCGGATCGAGTATCGGGATCTCTGATCGTGCCGGTTCGGAGCGTCGACGATGGCTCAGCGCGGAGAAGCCCAGCTGTCGAGCGACGGCAGCGCGTGAATCCGGCTCCTGGATTCCGCCCGTGATCGGCCGGCCGCCCGCCGCGGCGGATTCAGGGCGAGGATCTTCGTCTTCGGGAGCGAATTGAACCGAGTCGCACTCGCGCTCGTATAGGCGCCCATCATTCGCGCGACGACGAGGTCTCCGATCTCCAGCTCCGGCAGCGGGATGCCCTCGGCGACGACGTCGATGCTGTCGCAGGTCGGGCCGGCCAGCACGGATTCGCGCGTCGGTCCGCGGCGCGAGACCGTGATCGGATAGGTCGTGTGATCGAAGATCCGCCCGCTGAAGGATCCGTACACCCCGTCGTCGAGGAAATACCAGGGCGTGCCGCTGCGCTCGGCCTTGCCGATCACGGTCGCGTAGGCGGTCATCGCCGGTGCAGCCAGGAAGCGACCCGGCTCCGCGAACACGCACGTCCCGGCCGGCAGTCGGGCCAGCGCGCTCCGGATCGGCGCGCAGAACGTGTCGATCGAGGGCGTGCTCCCATCGTAGTTCACGGGGAATCCGCCTCCGATGTCGAGCACGCTCAGCCGCTGCAAACCGGATGCGGAGTGGGCCCGGATCAGCGCGTTGCACGCGTCGATCGCGCGGACGTGTGCGTCTGGCGTCGCCGATTGGGATCCGACGTGGAAGCAGAGGCCCTTGATCCGAACGCCCGAAGCCGACGCCCGGGCGAGCAGGCCCGCGACCTCCTCCGGCCGGCAGCCGAACTTCTTCGACAGATCGCAGCGCGCGTCGGGGCTGCGAAAGCTCACGCGCAGCAGCAATTCGACCCGGTCTCGAAAGGCCACCATCTTGTCGATCTCGTGGGCGTTGTCGACGACGAAGGTGGTGACGCCGAATCCCGCGGCCACGGCGATGTCGCGCGGTCGTTTGATCGGATGGGTGTGAATCGTTCGCCGGGGCCCGACGCCGGCCGCCTGCAGCAGCTCGATCTCGCCCTCGCTGGCGATCTCGAAATGCGAGCCTTCCTGCGCGAGCGATTCGATCGCGGCCACCTCCGGAAGCGCCTTGATCGCGTAGTGCAGGCGGACGCCGGGAAGTGCAGCCGCCAGGGACCGGTACTGCGCTCTCAAGACGCCGCAGTCGAGGACGAGCAGCGGCGACCCATGTTGCTCGACCCATCGGGACGCATTCAGATCTCGCACGCCCTCGGTCACCGGGACGGCGCGGCGCAGCACAGCAGACGATTCCATCGACTTTCCTCCTCGGTCGTCGCACGAGGAGACGGGGCGCGCGGGCAATCGATATCGATGCCCGCCCCCGATCGTCTGAACACAAGCTCGAGCCCATCGGAATCGGCCCCGGACGGGGTCGGCGCGAGCCAGGCTCTCCACGATCGGGCCGATGGGCCGGGAGATCGATCGGATGCGCAACCTGCGATTGCCCGGCTTCGAACGCCTGCGCGCCTGGGTCCTTCGCTATGCCCCGCTCGAGGTCGCGGCGCTGGCGACGGCGCTCTACGCCGGAATGGCCGCGGAGCAGATCAGCGAGAACCGGCTCGCGATCGGCTATGCCGCGGCCTGGGGCGAGAACGTCGGGTACTACCTCGTCGCGTTCGCGCGGGAGCGACGGAGGCGGGGAGCCTCGGCGGCCGCGGTGGCCGATCTCGTCGTCGAATTCGGGCCCGCCGAGGCGGTCGACAGCCTGCTCGTCCGTCCTCTCTGCATGGGTTTCGGAGTCGGCCAGTTGGGGGATGCGGCCGCCGGCGTGGTGCTGGGCAAGCTCCTGGCCGACGTCCCCTTCTACACGATGGCGGTCCTCGGGTACGCGCTGTGCCGGCGGATCAGACCCTGAAAGCCCGCCCTCGAGCCGCTTCGTTTTGCCCTCCCCGGCTCAGCGGCTTCCGATAGCATCGGGCCGAGTCTCGAGATCCAGGGAGCGGCCATGCGAACGATCGTGGTGACGGGTTCGGCGTCGGGAATCGGCGCGGCGACGCGCAAGCGACTGATGAGCCAGGGCGCGCGCGTGATCGGCGTCGACCTCCGCGATGCCGAGGTGCAGGCCGATCTCTCGGCGGCCAAGGGCCGAAGCGAGGCGATCGCGCGGGTCGAGGATCTCTGCGGCGGTGTGCTCGACGGCATCGTGCCCTGCGCCGGCCTGATGGGCCTCGATCATCGGCCCGGCCATATCCTCGCCGAGCTCAACTACTACGGCACGATCGAGCTCCTCGCGGCCGCCCGGCCCTGGCTCGCCCGGGGAACGCAGCCGTCCGCCGTCGCGATCAGCTCGAACTCGACGACGACCGCGCCGGGGCTGGCGGTCGAGCTGACCCGCCTGCTCCTCGATGGCCCCGCGGCCGAGGCGATCGCCCTCGCCGACGAGCTCGGCTCGCCCGCCACCTATCCCGCGAGCAAGCTCGCGGTGGCGCATTGGGTCCGGCGCCAGGCGACGAAGCCCGAGTGGGCCGGCGCCGGGATCACGCTGAACGCCGTGGCGCCGGGAAAGACGGAAACGGGCATGCTCGCGGAAGGACGCGCCGACGCGAAGTACGGCCCGCTGATCGACGCTTTCCCCACACCGGTCGGCCGCTCCGGCCATCCCGACGAGATCGCCGCCCTGATCTGCTTCCTGCTCTCCCCGGATGCGCGCTTCCTGTGCGGCTCGGTCGTCTTATGCGACGGCGGCACGGACGCGCAGCTGCGCCCGGATGCCTTTCCCGCGCCGTGGGAGCGGCGTTGAGCCGTATGCGCGGGCGGGTCCGCGCGCCCGGGGCTTGGACGATCGGCTCGGCGAACGCGAACGGCGCGCCGCCCTCAGCCCCCGTCCGAACCGAGCTTCAGCAACCCCCGCTGATAGTCGCCCGGCGCTTCGAAGCCCATCAGCTGGAGCACCGTCGCCGCGAGGTTCGCGAGCCCGGGCTTCTCGACCCGCGGATCGAGAGCGAGCTGCGCGCCCGGGGCGAAGACGTGGATCGGAACCGGGTTCAGTGTATGGCTCGTCTTCGGCTTGAAGCCGCCGCGCGCCGACGCGATGGGGTTGCCCGTCTTCGGGTCGAGCTCGTACATGCAGTCGGCGTTGCCGTGGTCGGCGGTGACGACGAGGGCGCCCTGCAGCGCCTCGATGACCGGGAGCAGGCGCGCGAGCTGGAGATCGACGGCTTCGACGGCGAGGATGGCGGCGGTCGCGTGGCCCGTATGGCCGACCATGTCGCCGTTCGCGTAGTTGACGCGGGCGTGGCGATGGCGGCCGGCCATCAGCTCGTCGATCAGGCGGTCGGTGATCTCGGCGGCCTTCATCCAGGGGCGCTCTTCGAAGGGGCGCAGGTCGGAGGGGATCTCGACGTAGGTCTCGACGGCGGCGTAGAACTGGCCGCTGCGATTGCCGTTCCAGAAATAGGTGACGTGACCGAATTTCTGGGTCTCGGAGATCGCGAGCTGCGGGAGGCCCGCGCGGGCGAGGTACTCGCCGAGGGTGCGCTCGATCGCGGGCGGCGCGACGAGGTAGCGCGCGGGGCGCTTGAGATCGCCGTCGTACTCCATCATGCCGGCGAACAGCAGATCGGGGCGCGGCCCCCGGTCGAAATGATCGAACGCGTCGGCCTCGAAGGCCTCGGAGATCTCGACGGCGCGATCGCCGCGAAAGTTGAAGAGCACGACCGCCTCGCCGTCGCGCATCGCGCCGATCGGCCCGCCATCGCGATCGACGACGACGAATTGCGGCAGCTGCTGATCGCCGATCCCCGGCTTTTCGCCGCGGAAGGTCTCGATCGCCGCGCGGCAGGAGGCGAAGCCGCGCGCCTTTCCGAGGACGTGGGTCTGCCAGCCGCGCTCGACCATCGCCCAGTCGGCGCCGTAGCGATCCATCGTCGTCGTCATGCGGCCGCCGCCGGAAGCGATCCGATAGTCGCGGCCGGGCTTCGCAGAGATCGTCTCGAGCAGCTCTTCGAGGGCGTCGACGTAATCGAGGGCGCTCGTCTCGGCGACGTCGCGGCCGTCGAGCAGGACATGCACGCGGATGCGCTCGATCGCCTCGCGATCCGCGCGGCGGACGAGGGCGAAGAGATGCTCGATGTGGCTGTGGACGTTGCCGTCGGAGAGCAGGCCGAGCAGATGAAGCGTCGCGCGGCGCGTTCGCACGCGCTCGGTCACGGCCTGCCAGGTCTTCGCGTTCTCCCCTTCGAAGATCGAGCCGTCGGCGATCGCCCTGCCGACCAGCTTCGCGCCCTGGTCGAAGATGCGGCCGGCGCCGATCGCGTTGTGGCCGACCTCGCTGTTGCCCATGTCGTCGTCGGAGGGCATGCCGACGGCCCGGCCATGGGCGAGCAGCTGGCCGGTCGGGACCTCGCGCGCGAGGCGGTCGAGGGTCGGGGTGCGCGCGAGCCAGACGGCATCGCTCTCGTCTCGGCGGCCGATCCCGATTCCGTCCATGACACAGACGACGACCGGCCCCGGCATCCCCGGGAACTTCGCATTCCGGCGCAACGTCCATTCGCCCATGGTCTCGAGATCCCCCTGCCCTCCCGGGTCGCCAACCCGGGTCGCCCAGCACCGGGCGGCGCCGATGATAGACTCGCAAGACGTTCCGCCCAAGAAAGGGCGCAGACCCGTGTCCGGCATGCTTCGACTCCTGCTCGTCATCGTGCTCGTGTGGATCGCGACGGGCTGCCTCGCCGAACGAGGCCTCGAGCGCACGGCTGCGCCCGCGCGCACGGTGTTGAAGTCCTCCGCCGCCGCGGACGACGCCCCCGCGAAGACGGCCGAGTCCGAGGAGTCGGCCGCGTCGGGATCCGCGACGGCGGCGGGCGAAGCAAAGCCCGATGAGAAGCCCGATGAAAAGTCGCAGGAAGCGGCGCCTGAAGGAGAGACGGCGGAAGCGCAGACGCAAGAAAAGCCGGAAGAGCAGCCGCAAGACACCCCCGAGGAGAAGCCCGAGCGGCCCGGCAAGATCGTCCTCGACACCGAATACGATGATCGCCGCGTCGGCGACGAACAGACCGACGCCGTCCGCGCCGAGCTGGGGATCGTCGGGGACGAGGCGCTCAATCGCTACGTGCAGAGCGTCGCGATCCGCCTGCTCCGGCATGCCCCGCCGCGGCCGTTCGAATACGAGTTCAAGATCGTCGACCAGACCGTGCCGAACGCCTTCGCGCTGCCGGGCGGCAAGATCTACGTCTCCAGGGGTCTGCTCGCGCTGGTCGGATCCGAGGACGAGCTCGCAGGGGTGCTCGGCCACGAGATCATGCATGCCGCCGAACGCCACGCCGCAGCCCGGATCGAGATCGCGCGGCGCATCAATCCGCTGGTCATGGGCTGGATGCGGGCGGCGCAGATCGCGGCCTACGGCCGGGATCAGGAGCGCGATGCGGATCGCGGTGGACAGATCCTCTGCGCGAAGGCCGGCTACGACCCGATCGGGATCGCGACCTTCCTGCGCAAGCTCGACGCGCTCGAGCGCTACGAGATCGGCTGGTCGCGGCTGCCGTTCTTCCTGGCGACCCATCCGACGAGCCCCGAACGCTCGGCTCTCGCGTCCGATCGCGCGCGCTCGCTCGAATGGACGCGGCAGCCCGGCATCGCCGACGACCGGCCGTTCGGGTTTTTCAGCGTCGTCGACGGCCTCGTCCTCGGCGACGATCCGGCGGGTGGATTGTTCGACGGGCCGAATTTCGTTCATCCCGAGATGCGCTTCTCGCTCCGATTTCCGGAGGGCTGGCAGACCCAGAACAGCCAACAGGCCGTCGCCGCGATCTCCCCGGAAGGCGATGCGCAGGCGACCCTGACGCTCGCGGGATCGGGCGACGACGTCGAGAAGGTCGTCGACGAGTTCCTCGAGAAGGAGGCGCTCGCGCTGAAGATCCGCGCGGGAGATCGGCGCCGGATCCGGCTTGGCGAGCTCCCGGCCGTGCGTCTCGAGGGCCGCGGAGTCGAGCAGATCATGACGCCGGCCGGCCCCCAGCAGGTCGGGGTCTCCATGCAGATGACGTTCGTCGCCTACGACGGCGTCGTCTATCGGCTCGCGATGACGAGCATCGGGGGCTCGGCCGCGAAATACCGTGGCCGGGCGACCGCCTTCGCCATGAGCTTCCGCCCGCTCGACGAAGAGGCGGCCCATTCGCTCGAGGTGACCCGCCTGCGCATCGCGCGCGCGCTCGAGCACGAGACGCTGGCGGCGCTGTCGACGCGCACCCGCAACGCGCTCGAGCTCGGCTACACCGGCGTGCTGAACGGCATCTTTGCGTCGACCGAGCTGACCCGCGGCTTGCCCATCAAGATCGGGATCGCCGAGCCCTATCTTCCGCGCCCACGCGAGGCGAAGAAGGAGGTCGACGCGGCGCCGGAGGCGGCACCGGATGCGGGCCAGTCGCAGGCGCCGCGCTTCGCGATTCCCTTCGCCCTGCCCCGAGCGCCGGCTGCCGCACGATCGACCGGTGACTGAGAGTTCGTGAAGGCATCGTCTCGGCAGCAGCATCCCGAGCAGCATCCGTCCGTGCCGCCCGCCGCGCGAGCCGCTCGAGCACGCGCACCAGACGCGGATGGGTGTCGACGATGCGGCGGAAGCGGCGTTCCCCGAGCACGATCAGCCAGCTGCGGCCGCGGGCGACCACGTCCCAGGGCGACGGCCGACCGGCCAGCAGCCAGTCGCCGCCGAAGACGTCGCCGAGCTCGATCCGCCCCAGCTCCTTGCCCCGATCGGGATCGACGCGCGCGAGCGAGCCCGCCAGCACGACGAAGAGCCCCTCCGGCGGCGCGCCGCGCAGGACGACCCGCGTACCGTCCTTGACCTCGAGCAGGCGGAACTGTCTCGCCACCGCCTCGCGCTCGGCATGCGCGAAGGCCGCGAAGAAGAGGTTCGAGCGGATCTGGCGATCGAGCATGCGCGCGCGCAGGAATCGCAGCAGGGCCTGCGCGACGCTCGGCGCCCGCTTCATCAAGGGGACGAGCACTCGGCGGTCGATCGCGACGAGTCGCGACTCGACGAGAGCGGCGACGGTGGCATTGCGCGGCTGCTTCGTGATCAGTCCGATCTCCCCGACGAAATCGCCCCGCTCGATCACGGCGAGCTTGCGCCGCCCCTCCCCCTCCGCGCCTTCGGCGATCGGCACGACCGCGCCCTCGAGTACGACGAAGAGCGCGTCGGCGGCGTCGCCCTGGCGGAAGAGGATCTGTCCCTGATCGAGATGCACGACGCGCAGATGACCGATCAGCGCATGCAGACTCTCCGGGTCGAGCTCGGCGAAGAGCGGGAGGTTCGCGACCTCGCTGGGCAGCGAACCGGCACGCGTCGTCGCCGAACGGGGAAGGGAGACGGCCTGGGCGGCTGCGAGATCCGCTCGCGCGGCCGCCGAAGATGCGGCGCCGGCCGTGGGCCGCGCCTTGAATCGGAGATCGAGATCCGGGACGTCCGGGGATCCATCGAGGGGAATCTCGTTGATCTCGCCCGGACCCGCGCCCGCCCAGGCGAGGGGCTGGGCTTGCGGAACGATCTCGGCCAGGGACATCGTCTCCGGCTCGGGGACCGTGGCCCGCTTCCCTTTTTGCTTCTTCGCTCGCATGGATCGCGCCCGCCCACCCGTTCTCGTTCGAGGTCCGAACGAGCCGTGCAGGGGCTATCGGATCCCGTCCCGCCCGCTGCGCGTGACTCGAGTCACGGCGCCTCCGCGAAGGCTCCCCGCCCCTGCGGAAGTGCGACCCGCTCGTTGCGCTTGCGGGCCCCATCGAGGATCAGATCCAGCCGGGCCTGGAGCGCGCGCAGGAGGTCGTCCTGGGCAGCAGCGTCCCGGAGCCCCTCGATCAGCCCCGACTCGAGGGCATCGAGGACCTGCCCGGCGAGGACTTGGGCGGGGAGATCCTGGCGAATGCGTTCGCGGAGCTGCTCCTGCTCGATCCCGGCGACGAGGGGATGGGCGGGATCGAGCGCCCGGTCGCGAGCGCGCCCCGCCGATCGCCAGGCTTCGAAGCGCAGCGCCGGCGCGTCGTCGGCCTGGACCGAGAGGGCGCGACAGGCCCCCCGCAGCGCTGGCCGAAGCCCCCGCTCGCCGATCTTGCTCGCCCAGGAAGCCACGACGCCGTCGAGCTCCCCCCGCACCCAGGCCTCGGCCAGGGCGCCCTTGTTGGGGAAGTAGTTGAAGAGCGTCGCGGGCGAGACCGCTGCGGCACGAGCGATCTGGTCCGTCCGGGTTCGCCGGACCCCCTGCTCGCGAAAGAGAGCGATCCCGTTCGCAAGAATCTCCTCGAAAGTCCGACGGTGCTTGACCGCCCGGAGCCCGGGCTCGGACTCGATCATGCGCCCCTCCAAAAATAAGTGTTAATCGAAATTTTTATTAACACAACTCTTCTCCGGAAAGTTTCGGATCCTCGAAAAAAAAATGGAGAAACTCTTGAATCAGAGAATCTTACCGGTCTCGAGCCTCAGAGGCTGTGAAGATATCGTCGACCGAGCGACGCGCAGCGCCGGTGGGTCAGATGCAAGGCGCGACGACGAGTCGTAGCGAGCTACGGCGAGGAGGAGCAACGCAGCAGATGGCCCGCCGCCGCAAGCGCCGCGACCGAGACGATCTCTTCGAAGCCTCTCAGGACCGCGATGTCGCGCAAGCCCGGGTCGGACGGCCTTCAGGCCCCGTCGGCGGGTCGCTCCGCGAACTCGATCGCCCGGACGACGAGCGTGCCGGCCTCGATGCCCGGATCGATCTCGACCTCGCAGTGCGAGACCCGCGCCGCCGCCAGGACGTCGGAGCGCACGCCGCCGAAGACCTCCGCGGTCGCTGCGGAGGCCTGCAGGACGAGCCGCGACACCTCGCGCGCCATCGAGACGGCGCCCTCGGCCTTGGCCTTGTTGATCGCGGCCAGCGCAGCGATCGCGACGTCGAAGCTCGCGGCGTGGGTCGGCGACTCGATGCCGTCGAAGTCGGCGGGGCCCGGCCAGGCTGCGCGATGCACGCTGCGCCGCGCGGGCGGAGCCGCGGGATCACCCTCCGCCGCGAAGGCCCAGCTCCAGATCTCTTCCGTGATGAAGGGCAGGACCGGCGCGAAGAGCCGGATCAGCACGGAGAGCCCGAGGCGCAGGGATGCGACGGCGGAGGCGCTGGCGAGGTCGACTTCCGCGGGATTGCGACCGGCGGGCGTGCCGACGCCCTCGCCCCGGGCACGCGCTTTCGTCAGCTCGAGATAGGTATCGGTGAAGCGCGTCCAGAAGAACGTCTCGGTCTCCTGGAGCGCGTGCGCGTATTGATAGGCCTCGAAGTTGTTCGTCGCCGAAAGGACGAGCAAGCGGAGCTGCGCCACGAAGGCGCGGTCGAGCTCGTGGCTGATCGGCGCGACCTCGGCTTCCTGGGAGAGCACGAACTTCGCCGCATTGAAGAGCTTCGTGACGAGGCGCTTGCCGATCTTCCAGACGTTCTCGTCGAACGCGGTATCCGCCCCGAGCCGGGCGGAGGCGGCCCAGTAGCGCGCCGCATCCGCGGTGTAGGTCTCGATGAGCGGGAGCGGCGTCAGGACGTTGCCCTTGCTCTTCGACATCTTCTTGCGGTCGGGATCGAGGATCCAGCCGGAGATGAGCGCGTGATGCCAGGGCACGCTGTCCTCGTGGAGCAGCGCCTTCGCGATCGTGTAGAACGCCCAGGTCCGGATGATGTCGTGGCCCTGCGGCCGGACGTCGGCGGGGAAGAGGCGCGCGTGGCGCTCGGCGTCGGTGCCCCAATGGGAGCTGATCTGCGGGGTCAGCGAGCTCGTGAACCAGGTATCGAAGACGTCGGGATCGCCGACGAAGCCGCCGGGCTTGCCGCGCTGCGCTTCGCCGTAGCCGGGCGGCACGTCGGTCGTCGGATCGACCGGCATCGCAGCGGCCTCGGCGACGATCGGATGGTCGTAATCGGGCTCGCCGTCCGCGCCGAGCGGATACCAGACGGGAATGGGCACGCCGAAATAACGCTGGCGCGAGAGGCACCAGTCGATCGAGAGATTCTCCGTCCAGTCGCGAAAACGCGTCCGCATGTGGGCCGGATGCCATTCGACCTGCTCGCCCTTCGCGATCAGCTCGGCCTTGCGATCGAGCAGGCGACAGAACCACTGGCGCGTCGGCAGCAGCTCGAGCGGCCGGTCGCCCTTCTCGTAGAACTTCACCGAATGCTGGATCGGCTCGGGCTCGCGCACGAGCGGCGCGCCGTTGCCCGTCGCCGAAGCCTCGGGATTCCGCAGCATCTCGACGATCCGCGCCTGCGCCTGCTTCACGTTCTTGCCGGCGAGCTCCGCATACGCCGCGTTCGCGCGCGGGACGTCGAGGCTCGCGAACGGCGCCTGCCCGAAATCCACCGGCCGCAGCCGCCCCTCGGTCCCGATCACCTGGCGCAGCGCCAGCGCCTGCGTCCGCCACCACTGCACGTCGGTCTGATCGCCGA
>CAZFKD010000041.1:0-15260 GCA_964519695.1 uncultured Spirochaetaceae bacterium | reverse complement strand
AGCCCTGCGACATCGCCTCGAGGGCGAAGCTCGCGAGCTGGATCGGATTCGGCAGGTAGCTCCCGAATCCGCCGTGATGTTCGGCGAACATCACGCCGTCGAATCCGACCCGCGCGCCGATCTCGGCCTGCGCGCGCAGCGCCGCGACGATCGCCTCGGCGTCGAGGTCGGGGGCGTAGAGACGCAGCGAGACGCTGCCGGAGGCGAGCGGGGCCGACTGCATGCTACGGATTCTGTCGCAGCGCGCCGGGCTTCGCCGCTGCGCACGATGGGTTGGTTTTCGCGGCCGGAGGCGGCGGATGGAACGCGCACGATGTTGGATCGACCGCGCTCGACGCTCGTGGGAGCGGCGACTTCGTGTCGGCCTCGGCCTCGGGCTCGTCGCCGTGCTCGCAATTACGACCGCGACGGGGGCGCGCGCCGAGACGCCCGACGAGATCGATCGACGGATCGAGGCGTTGATCGCGGAGCGGGATCGCACGCCGCTGCAGGGCCCGGCGATCGCGACGGCCCTCGGCGCATTCCTGGTCAGCACGGGCCTTTCGTCGGCGGCTTCGGTGCAGTGGCAGTGCCGGGACGGCGACGACTGCTCGGACGAGCTGCGTTGGGGACTCACGGCAGGGGCCGGTGCGCTGGCGCTCGCCGGCGTGGTGTCGGTCGTATTCGGCGGGAGCGAGCTCTCGAAGCGTCTGAAAAGTCATCGCGAGATCGCCGACGAGCTCTGTCGTCTCCGGAATCTCAAGGAGCCGAATGCGCGCAGGCCCGAGCCGAGCTGGGGCATCGGCCTCGGTTGGACGGACGAGCGGGGCGAGGTCCGGATCGCGGTGCGGTACTGAGAGGCTGTGAAGATATCGACTCGGTCGCGGCGCTTGCGGCGGCGGGCCATCTCCTGCGTTGCTCCTCCTCGCCGTAGCTCGCTACGACTCGTCGTCGCGCCTTGCATCTGGCCCACCGGCGCTGCGCGTCGCTCGGTCGACGATATCTTCACAGCCTCTGAGACGTCCGAAAGAAGGAGGCTGCGTGCGAATCAGGGCTGCGGTCGACGCCGTTCCCCGTTACCTTCCGTCGCGACCCCCCCCGGTTCGATCGATCCAACCCGTCCATCCAGGGCCGCGGCGCTGCGCTCCCAGCCGCTGGCCGGGAGAGCTCGCGATGACGCCGTCCGAGCCCCGAGACATCCATCAGCTGACCGACGGCGATGCCGTGTTCGTCGCGATGGAGACGCCGGAAGCGCCGTGCCACATCGCCGGACTCTCGATCCTCGATCCAGCGACGCGCTCCGGGTTCGGCTTCGAATCGTTTCTCGCGGTCCTGCGCGAGCGGATCGCACTCATCCCGCGTTTCCACTGGAAGCTGCGGGAGGTTCCCTTCGGACTCGACTGCGCCTACTGGGTCGAAGATCCGGGCTTCGATCTGCGCGAGCATGTCCGGCGGATCGCGCTCGCAGCGCCCGGTGATCGCCAGACCCTCGCTCGCCTCGCGAGCTTCCTGCACGCGCAGCCGCTCGATCGGGCGCGTCCGCTCTGGGAATGCTGGTGGATCGAAGGGCTCGAGAAGGGGCGTGTCGCCGTCCTGATCAAGCTCCATCATTGCCTCGTCGACGGCCAATCCGGAATCGGCCTGACGGAGATCCTGATGGATCTCTCCCCCGATCCGAGCCAGCCGCCCCTGGCGGCGGCCGTCGTCAGCGCCGGAGAGCGCATGCCGCGGCCGCCGGCGCCCTGGGAGATCGGCCGGCGCGTGCTCGAGAACGGCCTCCGGCGCCAGACGCGGCTCGCGCTGCATGCGGGGCGGGCGCTCCGCGATCTCGCACGGGTGCCGGCGTCGCTTCCGCTCGCGCTCCTGCGGCGGGAAGCGCAGGCGGCGGTGCCCCGGGTCTCCTGGAATGGCAGTCGGCTCTCGCGCCATCGCGATTTCGCGTTCACGAAGCTCCCGCTCGCGCCGCTGCGCGAGCTCAAGAAGCATTTCGGGGTCAAGTTGAACGACGTGCTGCTCGCGCTCGTCGGGGGCGCGCTGCGCGGCGTGCTGCTCGAGCGGGGTGAGCTGCCCGGTTCGTCGCTCGTCGCGCTCTGCCCGGTCTCGCTCCGGGATCCCGGCGATCAGAGCATGGGCAATCAGCTGACGAGCATGCCGGTCGGTCTCGCGACCGACCTCGCCGATCCGGCCGAGCGCCTGCGCGCGATCCATGCGAGCGCCGACGGGGCCAAGCGGCGTACCCGCGACGGCGCCTTCGAGTTCATCACGGCCCTCGGTGAATCCCTCGCGCCCGCCGCCCTGCATTTCGTCATGCAGACGGCCCACCGCGCCCCGCGTCTCGCGCCGATGCCCGGCAATTTCGTCTGCTCGAACGTGCGCGGACTGCCCATTGCGACCTACATGGCCGGCGCCCGGGTCGAGGAGCTCTACCCGATGTCGATGCTGCAGGTCGGCAGCGGCATGAACATCACGGCCGTCTCCCACGACGACCAGGTCGATTTCGGCTTCCTCGTCGATCCGAAGCTCGTGGCCGATCCCTGGCTCTTCGCGGATCGCTTGTCGCAGTCGCTCGGCGAGCTCGAGGATGCCGCGGCGCGCATCGCGCCGCCGCCTGCGCCGCGCCGCCCGCGGCTCGAGCCGCTCGCCGTGAACGAACCGCTCGACCTGACGCTGCTGATCGCGACCGTGCGGCGCAGCGGCAGCCGCAGCCGGAGCTGAGAACCCGGCTCAGGCCTGCGCGCGCGGCGTCCGGCGGCGCCCTTCGAGCGCCGAGCGGATCGCGACGAGATCGCCGACGTTGTCGAGCGTGACGAGGCCGACCAGGGTACCGGCGTGCAGGACGGGCATCGTCCGGCTGCTCTTGCCTTCGAGCCGGCGGAAGGCGGCGTCGAGCATCTCCGAGGTCTCGATCGAGATGAATTCGCGCTGCATCGATTCGGCGACCGTCGACTCCGCGCCGCGGCGGGCGAGCCCCTCGAGCAGGGCCTGGCGGGTCAGCAGGCCGACGAGCATGCCGCCCTCGAGCACCGGGAAATCCTGCTGCGCCGAAGCCAGCGTCTCGTCGACGGCGCGCGAGAGCGAGTCGCCCGGGGCCAGCACCCGAAAGACCGTCTCCATCGCGCGGACCACCGGAATGCCCGCCAGCGCGGCCCGCATCTCGACCAGCCCCGCCTCCTGGGCGGCCCCGATCCAGACGAAGAGCGCGATGAAGAGCAGGAACGGGTTCGTGAAGAACCCGATCAGCCCGAAGAGCAGCGCCATCGCCTGGCCCGCGCTCGCGGCGATCTGCGTCGCGCGTGTGTAGTCGAGCCGCGTCGCGAGTGCCGCGCGCAGAACGCGGCCGCCGTCCATCGGAAACGCCGGCAGCAGATTGAACGCGGCGAGCGCGAGGTTCACGAACATCAGCCGCTCGAGCAGGGAGCCTTCGGTCACGCTGAAGCGCTCGAACGAACCGATCGTCGCCCCGAAGAGGCCGAGCAGGAAGAAGAGGCCGAGGGCGATCACGACGTTGACGGCCGGCCCGGCGAGGGCGACCCAGAGCTCGTGCCGCGGGTTCTCGGGCATCCGCTCGAGGCGGGCGACGCCGCCGATCGGCAGCAGCGTGATGTCGCGCGTGCGGATCCCGTAACGCGCAGCCGTGAGGGCATGGCCGAACTCGTGGAGCACGACGCAGGCGAAGAGCGCGAGCACGAAGGCCACGCCTTCGAGGGTCTTCGCGAGGTCGTGCCCGACCGCCCAGTGGCTCATGACCACGAATCCGATCAGGATCAGGAAGGTGGCATGGACGAAGACGCCGATGCCGCGGAATTCCGCGATCTTGAAGGACCATCTCACGGCGATCATCCCTTAGGCACTGCGGACGATCGGTCCTCGACAGTGCGCTTGCCCGGTCGGTGTGCGCGCAAGCTGCTAGCGTACCCGCGAGAGTTGGGTCACGCTCCCGCGCCGATGACGTGCCTCCCTTCGACATCTCCCGGTCCGCGCCGCTGCACTGCCATTGCCATCCTGCTCCTGGGTCTCGGGGTGGGAATCTTCGGCGTGAGCCCGGCTCGCGCGGGCGATCCGCGTGAAGGGGACCAGATCTGGGCAGCCGCTCTCGCCCAGGGCGGGTTCGGCTTCATCCATCCGAAGCTCGACCGCGTTCGCAGCTGGATCGAGTTCCAGGGGCGCTGGCGAAGCTTCGGGGAGTCGTACGAGCTGGGCGTGTTTCCGCGGATCGGGCTCGGTTACGCGATCACGGATCGCGTGACGCTGACGGCGGGATTCGCGGTGATCGAGACCGATCCGGCCCGGGCGAAGCCCTTCACCGAGCTGCGCCCGTGGCAGCAGCTCGTCTGGAGCGTCCCGATCGGCGACTTCGCCTTCCAGTCGCGCACGCGCCTCGAGCAGCGGATCCTCGAGCAGAACCTAGGCTGGCGGCTGCGCCAGCTCGTCCGGATGAACGCGCCGCTGCCCGGAAGCGAGCGCGTCTATTTCGCGCTCTTCGACGAGCTCTTGTTCGATCTCGACGATACGACCTGGGGCCAGCGTCGCGGCTTCCGCCAGAATCGTTTGTTCGCCGGGCCGGGCTTCCGGCTCGATGCCGATCGCCGCCTCGTGCTCGAGGCGGGCTACCAGCATCAGTGGATCGATCGCCGGCGCGAGGACCGAGCAAACCATATCCTCCTGCTGACACTCTTCCTCAATTACTGAGGCTCGCAGGGGTGGAGGTGGCTCCATGGCTCGTCGAAAGCTCCCCTTCGTCGTCCTGCTCGCCTTGATTTCGACCGCTCTCGTCGCCGGAGACTGCAACGACGACTTCCGTTTCGGGACCCGCTTCTCGAACAACCCCCATCTGCTCGCCGTCGATTTCGCCGACGACGCCTGGGTCACCGTCGGCCGCGACTACACGATCGCGAACTCCGCCAACGGCGAGGAATTCCTGCGCCAGAACGTCGATTGCTGCGGCTCGCTCTTCGCGATCACCTTCGGCGGCGATACCTGGGTCGTCGGAGGCGATCAGGGCGTCGTCTACACCTCGACCGACAGCGCCAACTGGTTCTTCCAGTTCCTCCCGACCTCGCGCACGATACGCGGGGCCGCCTTCGGGCTCGCGACCTACCTGCTCGTCGGCGACGACGGACGCATCCTGACCTCGACGAACGCCGGCGCCTGGGACCTCGAGACGAGCGGGACGAGCGCCGACCTGATCGACGTCGTGTTCGCGGAGGATCAGTTCGTCGCCGTCGGCGAGGACGGAACGATCCTGACCTCCCTGGACGGCGAGGCCTGGACCGCGCGGAGCTCGGGCACCCTCGAGAATCTCCGCGGCATCGGCTGGGGCAACGATCTGTTCGTCGCCGTCGGCAACGCGGGAACGATCCTGACCTCGCCCGACGCGGTCGCCTGGACCGCCCGGACGTCGAACGTCTCCGTCAGCCTCTCGGCGGTCGCGTTCGGGGTCGGCGTCTACGTCGTGGTGGGCGACGACGGCACACTCCTCAGCTCGCCGGACGCCATCACCTGGACGCCGCGCGACGCCGAGACCTCGCGCCATCTCGAAGACGTGGCGTTCGCGGACGACCAGTTCGTGGTCGTGGGCCGCAAGGCGGTGATCCGCAATTCGGTCGACGGGCTCGCCTGGTTCTGAGTTCGGCTCGGCCCGGCCGGAGCGCCCTGCGCGAGATTTGCGGCCGATGACCCGGTCCGCGCCGGCGCGGTTGTGGCCCATTGCCCCGCCGCATTCCGCGTTGTTAGAGTCGAGCGATTGACAGTCCGTGGACAGGCTGGGCGCGGCCCCGCGCGCCGTGGACAGGAGGTTCGCCCGTGAAGTTCTCCATGATTTTCGAGGCTCAGATCGTCGACACGTCGCGCAAGGGCGAATACCAGATCATGCAGGAGAGCGTCGAGCAGGCGGTGCTCGGCGAGAAGGTCGGCTTCGACCGGATCTGGGCCGTCGAGCATCACTGCCTCAAGTGGTACGCCCACATGAGCGCCCCCGAGACCTTCCTCGCCTACGTCGCGGGCAAGACGGAACGCATCCGCATCGGCCATGGGGTCGTCTGCTTGCCCTTCAAGATGAATCATCCCGTCAAGGTCGCCGAGCGCATCGGCATGCTCGACATGCTGACGAAGGGCCGCGTCGACTTCGGCATCGGCAAGGGCGGCACGCCCCAGGAGGCTGGCGCCTTCCAGACCGAGATGGACGAGATCCCGGCCCAGCTCGAGGAGTCGGCCCGCATGATCCCGCGCATGTGGCGCGAGGAGTATTTCGAGCACGACAGCCCGACCATGAAGATCCCGCGCCGCCCGATCTTCCCGAAGCCCTACCAGGATCCGCATCCGCCGATGTTCCTCGCCTGCACGCGCGAGGAGACGCTCAACCAGGCGGGCGAGTGGGGCCTCGGCGCGCTCGTGCTCGGCTTCGCCGGGCCCGAGGACATCGCGCAGAAGAACAGGGTCTACCGCGCCGCGGTCAAGCGGCGGACGAAGGAGAGCCAGATCCCCGACTTCCCGAACGAGCATCTCGCGGCGCTCTGTCCCGCGATGGTGCTCGACGACGAGAAGAAGGCGCGCGCCATCGGCTATCGCGGCCAGCGCTACTTCACCGAGGCGATCCGCCACTGGTACAGCCCCGGCGTCGAGATGCCGCCGCCGCGCGCCGAGATCGCGGACATGACGGACGAAGAGGTGCTCAAGGCCGAGGGCGAGGCGCTCGTCGCCTATCTCCACGAGGAGAAGATCACGGCGGGCACCGAGTCGACCGGCATGTTCAACACCAACCACGCCTACGGCCGCGTCGAGGACGCGATCGCCTACGTCCAGCGGCTGAAGGATGCCGGGGCCGACGAGGTCATGTTCCTGATCCAGATGGGCACGGTCCCGCAATGGGCCGCGCTCGAGACCATCAGGAATCTCGGCGAGAAGGTGATCCCGAAGTTCCGTTAGGCGACGAGCGCCGGTCGGCGGGGGCATGGACGAACGGACCGGCGAACGACTCGACGACGCGAGCGCACTGCATCGCGCCGATCTCGCGCGCCACCGCGCGGCGTACCGGTTCGCGGCGGCCTGCGGGCCGATCCCGGGCGTCGCGGCCGCGCGGGCGGCGTTCTCCGGGGCCGCGCCCCGCGTGCTCGATCTCGGCTGCGGGACGGGCTACGGCGCGGCGGAGCTCGCTGCGGCGGGCCTGCAGGTCGTCGGTCTCGATCGCGTGCGCCCCGCGCTGCGCGCGCGGCAGGCGGGAGCGCGCTTCGTCTGCGGGGATCTCGAACGGCTTCCTTTCGCCTCCGCCCGCTTCGATCGGATCGTGAGCTTCCAGGTCGTCGAGCATCTCGCCGATCCGGGTCGTTATCTCGGCGAGATGGCCCGCCTGCTCGGACCCGGCGGCGTGGCTCTCGTCTCGACGCCCAATCGCCTCCAATCGGACGGCGAGAACCCGTACCACCTGCGCGAGTACACCGCCGAGGAGCTCGCCGAGATCCTCGGCCGCCGCTTCGAACGGGTGGAGCTCCAGGGCATCCACGCCCACGGCCCCGCCGCCCGCTACCACGCCGGCCGGCTTCGATCGATCCGGCGGATCACGCGCCTCGACCCGCTCGGCCTGCGCCGCCGCCTCCCCCGAGCGGTCGTCGACCCGGCCTTCGCATGGCTCTCGATCCTGGTCCGGCTGGGGGCTCGGCGTCAGGGCCTGCTCGAGGCGGTCGGGGACGACGATTTCCGCGTCGAGGCCGCCCTGCCGGGCTGCATCGACCTGCTCGCGATCTGCTCGGGGCCGCGCGGCGGACCGATTCGGAGCTAGACTCCCGCCCTTTCGTGGTCATTGGCCCCCAAATCCATCTGGATGCGGGACGGCTGCGGCAAGCGGGGCGCGTGGTGATTCGGATCGGTTCGATCGGGTGGATCGCGCTCGTCGCGCTCGGGCTGGCGCTCGCCTGTTCGAGGCCGGTCGTCGTCGATCCCGCCCTGGCGCCGAATCCGCGCATCGTTCGCATCGACGCGCTGACGGCGCTCTGGGGCTACTACGCGTTCCACTACATCGAGAACGGGCGCGTCGTCAGCCTCGACGAAGATCGGATCACGACCTCCGAGGGCCAGAGCTATGCGATGTTGCGCGCGGTCTGGGGCGACGATCGCGAGACCTTCGACGCGGTCTGGCGCTGGACGACCGAAAATCTACGCGGTCGCGGGGACGCGCTCTTCAGCTGGAAATGGAAGGGCAGGGTGCTCGATCGCAACGCCGCGACCGACGCCGATACCGACATCGCCCTCGCGCTCCTGATCGCCGCCCGCCGATTCGACGAGCCCCGCCATGCCGAAGAGGCGCTCGCGATCCTCGACGACATCTGGGAGCAGGAGATCCTCGTCGTCGGAGACGCCTGCCATGTCACCGCCGGCGACTGGTCGAAGCGCGAGCGGGTGCCCGTGATCCATCTCGGTTATCTCGCGCCCTACGCCTATCGCTTCTTCGCGAAGGTCGATCCGAAACACGACTGGTCCTGCGTCGCCGACACGGTCTACGACGTCCTGCACTTCGTGTTCGTCGAGAACGACCTCGCCTTTCCGCCCGAAAAGATCTACTTCGATCGCGAGAACGAGACCCTCCGCCTCGAGCATCCGCGCACCGGCGAGATCGGCGATTTCGGTTACGACGTCTTCCCGCTCTACTGGCGCATCGCCGCCGATTGGCGCTGGCATTGGCGGCTGGAGCCGGAGATCCGCGCGAAGATGCTGGCCCCGCTGCGGGAGGCCTATCGCCGCGACGGCCGGCTCTACGACCGCTATCGCCCGGATGGAACGGCGCTCTCGCAGCTCGAGGCGCTGCCGCTCTACGCGACGGCGCATTCGCTCGCCGACGTCGTCGATCCGGAGTTCGCCGAGGCGCTGCGGACCGGGAAGCTCGAATCGCTCTGGCAGAAGGCGCTCGTCGGCCGCGACACCCCCTACTACCTGCACAACTGGCTCGCCTTCGACGAGACCCTCTCGCTCGGGCTCGCGCGGACCTGGGACGAGTGGTTGGGATTCCTGCTGCCGTTCGACGGGCGCGCGTTCCGGGCGAGCTTCCCGATGCTGCCCTTCGCGGCCTGCCTCGTGCTGTTTCCGCTCGTCCTGCTCGTTCGGGGAACGCGCTTCGAACCTCCGCTGCGCTTCGCATTCCTCGCGGCGGCTTTCGGGGTCTGTGGTCTCTACCTCGTCTGGCGCGGCCGCGAGACGCTCAATTTCATCGAGCCGGCGGGCCCCTTCATCTCGTACTCGCTCTGGCTCGCCGAGCTCTACTGTTTCGTCTCGGTCGTGCTGCTCGTAGTGCAGACGGGCTTCGGGGGTTCGAAGCGACGCGAACGGCCCGATGTCCCGGGCTTCGTGCCGAGCGTCGACGTCCTGATCCCCATCTACAAGGAGCCGCTCGAGATCCTCGAGCGCACGCTCGTCGCGGCGCGCGCCCTGCGCTACCCGAACGTGCGCCTGCACGTCTGCGACGACGGCCACCGCGACGAGGTCGCCGAGCTGGCCCGGCGCTTCGGCGCGAGCTACTGGCGCGGACCGCGATCCCATGCCAAGGCGGGCAACCTGAACAATGCCCTGGCGCGGACCGACGGCGAGCTCGTCGTCATCTTCGATACCGACCACGTCCCGACGACGGATTTCCTCGAAGAGACCGTCCCGCATTTCGTCGATCCGAAGATGGGCTTCGTCCAGACGCCGCACCATTTCCGCAATCCCGACGTCTTCCAGCATGCTTTTCGCGCCGCCGGCCGCGTCCCGAACGAGCAGGACATGTTCAACCACGGGATCCAGTCCGAGCGCGATCGCTGGGGCGGCGCCTTCTTCGTCGGCAGCGGCGCCGTCTTCCGCCGCGCGGCCCTCGATTCGGTCGGCGGCTTCAAGCTCCTCTCGATCACCGAAGACATCCACACGAGCCAGCACGTCCACGCCGCCGGCTGGAAATCGGCCTTCGTCGATCGCGACATCGCCGTCGGCCTCTCGGCCGAAAATCTCGCCTCCTACATCGTTCAGCGTCGGCGCTGGATGCTCGGCTGCCTGCAGATCTTCTTCCGCGACAACCCGCTCTTCTGCCGCGGCCTCTCCCTGCGTCAACGCTTCGGCTATTTCGCGTCGCTCTACCATTTCTTCTATCCGATCCCGCGCGTGATCTTCTGGGTCACGCCGCTCTACTATCTGCTCTTCCACCTCCATCCGATCCTCTCCGACGTCTCCGTCCTGACGGCGCGCCTGATCCCCTACCTCGTCGTGCTGCCGATGATCTCTTCCGTCCTGATCCCCGGCTGGTCGCGTCCGCTCTGGGGCTCCTTCTACGAGAGCGCCGTCAGCGCACCGCTCGCGCGCTCGATGCTCGACCTGCTGCTTCCGAAGTCGCTGGGCTTCCAGGTCACGCCGAAGGGGATCACGAGCCAGGCGCACCGCTTCGACTGGGGCTCCGCCCGCTGGACGCTGGTGCTCGCCGGCATCACCGCGCTCGCGATGGCCAAGGGCCTCTTCGAGCTCGCCGAGTTCGGCGTCGAGCAGGACGCCTACGTCTTCAACCTGGCCTGGTCCGGCCTCAACCTGCTCTTCCTGATCGGCGGTCTGATGATCGCCTGGGAGCGGCCGCAGCGGCGCGAGGAGGAGCGCGTCGCGCGCGCGTTTCCGGTTCGCCTGCATCTGCAAGAGCCGGCCCGGGCGGGCGGGCGCTCGTTCGAAGCATCGACGGCCGACGTCGGCATCGGCGGCTGTGCCGTCCTGCTCGATGCGCCGATCGACCTGCCTCCGACGTTCCCCCTCGACCTCGGCCTCGAAAAGCCGATCCGGCTGCGCGCACGCATCGCCTACCAGGAAAACGTCTCGGGGCGGACGCGGCTCGGACTGGCCTTCGTCGATCGCGGGGAAGCGGAGAACCACGCGCTCCTGCTCGGTATCTTCGCGGATCCGCAGACCTGGGCGTCGGCGCATCGACGCCAGGCCCGGAGCTATCCGTTCGCGGTCGCCTCGTTCGTCCTCTCGCTGGGAGGCTACCTCCGGCGGTCGCGCCTCACGCGGCGGCGGCATCCGCGGCGCCGGACCTTCGCCCGGGCCCGTTGGCGTCTGGCGGGGACCGAGCGTCGCGTCTGGCTGCGCGATCGCACGCCGCACGGGCTCGGCCTCGTGGTCGGCGGCGAGCCGCCCCGGGCGGACGGGCTCTGGCGCGTGGTCGGCGCGGACGGAGCCACGCAGATCGGCCGGACGGTCCATGTCCGGCGACAGGCATTTTCCTTCTGGCGCGTGGGCATCGCGTTCGGTGCGCAGCCGGAGGATTCGGGAAGGGTGGTGGACGAGCTTGCGATCTCTTGAGTGGCGGATGGGCTTGTGTCTGGCGATCGCGATCCTGCTCGCGGCGGGCAGCGTTCGGGCGGCGGAGGAGCCGGCTTCGGGAACGGAGTGGTGGTACGTGCTGCGCGCGCGGGCGAACATGAAGATCGGCAACTACCGCGCGGCGATCGAGTCCTACGAGAAGGCCGCCGAGCTGAACCCGGACAATCGCGAGGCGCTGAAGCAGCTCGGCGTCGCGAACGAGAAGCAGGGTCTGACGACGAAGGCGATCGAGGCCTACGACCGCTATCTCGCGCGCTTCGACGACGATCCGGACGTCGCGTTCAAGCAGGCCGATTTCCTGCGCTGGGAGCGCTACGCCTATCGTCGCGCCGACGCCATTCGCTACTACCGCATGGGTCTCGCGAAGCGCGAGGACCTGCCCCGGCGCCACGAGCTCGCCCGGCTGCTCGCCCAGGATCGCGGCCAGCTGAAGGAAGCGCTCGCCGAATACCGGAGGCTGCTGGCCGCGAAGCCCGGCGAGACGACCTGGCGCGCCGAGTACCGCGAGCTGCTGGTCTGGGATCCGAGCCATCTCGACGAGGCGATCCGCGAGTACCGGAGCTTCGAGAAGGAGCGCCCGGGCGATTTCGAGGTCCAGAAAATGCTCGCCGAGATGATCGCGCGCCGGGATCCCCGGAGCGACGAAGCGGCCCAGCGCTATGCGGCGCTGGTCGCGCGCCGGCCCGAAGACGCCGCGCTGCGTCTCCAGTACGCGGAGGTCCTCGGCGCCGACCCGCGCAAGCGGGAGAGGGCGATCGACGCCTATCGGGAGGCGGTCGGCCGCCGGCCCGATCCCGCCGTTCGCGAGACGTTCGCCGATCTGCTCTCGTCGTCGGAGGCCCATCGCTCCGAGGCGGTGATGCAGTACCGCGTGCTCGTGCGCGAGCGGCCGGAGGATCTGGGCGTCCGTCTCAAGCTCGCGCGCCTGATCGGCGCGAAGCGGGAGGACGCGCGGGCGGCGATCGCCGAGTACGACGCGGTGCTCGCGCGGGATCCGGAGAACGCCGAGGCCCATCGCGGCCTCTCGCAGGCCTACGCCTGGATCGGCGATCGCGACGCGGCGCTGCATCATTCGAACCTGGCCGTGCGCTACGGCGCCCGGGAGCGCGAGACCGCCGCGCTGCGCGGAGACCTGATGCGCGGCCGCGAGTGGCGCGCCGGGCCGCTCGCCCGGGGCTTCTTCCAGGAGGGCGGCTCGAAGACGGAGCTGCGCGGCGTGGTCGTCGCCGCGAAGGGGCGCGGCGATCTGACGCCCTTCCTCTCGGTCGGCCTCGAGGCGGGCTTCGAGGATTATTTCCGCTCCGCGGACATCGACGAGGCGGGCGTCTCCGGGCAGAACCAGGCGGCGGGCTATTTCGAGGTCGACGCCGAGTACCGCCTGGATCCGCAGCAGCGGGTCGAGATCGGCATCGGCTATCACGGGCTGACGAACGGCGCCCGCGACGTCGTCGGCCGGGCGGCCTACGCCCAGGACGGCGAACGCTTCGACTGGCGCGTCGGCTACGAGCGCAGGCTCCGCTTCGATTCGTTCACCGCGCTCGTGGGCGAAGAGGTGACCTTCGACGACGGCGTCGACGTCGTCCGGCGGGAGATCGGCGCCGCGCGGGAGAATCGCTTTGCCGGCCGCATCACGCGGCCCGATCGGCCGGGCGAGCGGGTCTCTGCCTTCGTCGAGCCGTACGTGGGCTGGGTCGACGCGTACGAGATCGATGCGAATCCCTTCGTCGGCGTTCAGGGCGAGCTCGCGGCGAAGGTCGCCGACCTCGGCGTCCTGGCGGTCTCGCCCTTCTATCGCGCGAACGTCTACCACTATCGGGACGATGCGTTCGGCCTGAATCCGACCGCCGAGGATCCGCAGGCCGGGGCGTATTTCAGCCCGCAGCTCTTCGTCGAGCAGGTCCCGGGGCTGCGCCTCGAAGGGCAGTGGGCACGGCGCCACGAGCTCGTGCTCGAGGGCGGGCCGGCCGCGCAGTTCGTGCAGGAAGGCGGGCGGGACGTCCGCTTCGAGCTCGGGGGCCATGCCCGGCTCGCCTACGTCCTGCGCGTGCGCGAGTCGCTCTTCTGGTCGTTCGATACGCGCTTCACGCGCATCGGCAACGCCTATACGCGCGGCGAGGCGACGACGAACCTG
This sequence comes from uncultured Spirochaetaceae bacterium, assembly GCA_964519695.1. Taxonomy (GTDB): domain Bacteria; phylum Myxococcota_A; class UBA9160; order UBA9160; family UBA4427; genus UBA4427. The sequence goes on along the minus strand of CAZFKD010000041.1, from coordinate 1,831 downwards.
ACGTTTACGTTCTGATCGATCCCGGAGTCAGTCGCCGTCGGCCTTCGTGAACCGCAGCAGAACGCCTTCTCCGCCCTCGGTCTTCTCGAAGACCGGGACGACCCGCATCCCGATCTCGATCGCGTCCGCGTCGACGCCGACGAGGGTCGACGGGATCCGAACCCCTTCGTCGAGCTCGACGAGGGCGAGCTTCTGCGGGACTTCGTCGGCGAAGAACGGCGCCGTCGGAACGCGCGCGAGCGTGAACGCATGCAGATGGCCGGTGCCGGCGACGGTCTGCCAGGCGAGCTTCGGGCTGAGGCATTGCGGGCAGTTCGTGCGCGGGTAGAAGACCCAGGCGCGGCAGGCCTCGCAGCGCTGCAGCCGGACCTCGCCGCGCCGCAGTCCATCCCAGAACGGGCGCGAAGTCGGCGTCGCCAGCGGGAGCGGCTTCGGGAGCATCGTCGGTCGGGACATCGTCTTCGCCTCCGCTCACTCGCCGCGCAGGATCAGCGCGGACTGCTCGCTCATGACGCCGCCCGTCCCCGAGACGAAGGCGGTCTCGCAGCGGGCGAGCTGGCGCGCGCCGGCCGCATGCCGGATCTGCCGCACGGCTTCGCCGACCTGGGACATCCCGCCGGCGCCTCCGGCCTGGCCGTAGGAGAGCTGGCCGCCGTGGGTATTGAGCGGGAAGTCGCCGCGGAAGGTCAGGTCGTGGTCGCGGACGAAGGCGAGGCCCTGGCCCTTCTTGCAGAAGCCCGCGTCCTCGAGGGTCAGCAGCACGGTGATCGTGTAGCAATCGTAGAGGCAGGCGAGGTCGATTTCGTCGCGGCGGACGTTCGCCATCCGGAAGGCCGACTCGCTCGCCGGGCCGACGGGCGTCGCGAGCAGGTCCCGCGCGTTGGCGGGCGACTTGATCGCGAGATGTTCCCCGCAGCCGCGGACGAAGATGGGGCGATGGCGCGTGCGGCGCGCGCGCTCGCGGCCGGCGACGACGACGGCATGGCCGCCGTGGACGGGCATCACGATCTCGAGCAGGTGGAGCGGATCGGCGACGAGCTTGCTCGCGAGCACGTCGTCGATCGAGAGCGGCTGGCCGAAGAAGATCGCGTCGGGATTCGCGCAGGCGTTCGTGCGCTGGTCGACGGCGATCTTCGCCATCGCGCGGGGGTCGTAGCCGTGGACGGCGGCATAACGCTGGGCGATCAGTGCATAGCCGGCGTTCTGGGCGAGATGGCCGTAGGGGATCTCGAACTCGGCCTGGGGCGAACCGTATTCGGGCGACGAAGCGCCGAAGAACCAGCGCGGATCCGGCCCCTGGCTCGCGCCGGGGCGCTGCGGAGTCGGCCGCGCGGGGATCGCGCAGACGACGACGTTCGCGAGCCCGAGCTCGATCGCCGCCGCTGCCCGCCAGACCATGCCGACGGCGTTCGCGCCGCCGAGATCGACCAGCTCCGCGAAGTTCACGGCGAAGCCGCAGTACTCGGCGACGGTCGCCGGCACGAAGTTCGACGACTCGCCGATCCGCGCGGTCACGAGGCCGTCGACCTCGCCCGCCTCGATGCCCGCGTCCTCGAGCGCGAGCCGCGCGAGCTCGGCGTACTGCTCGATCGTGAAGCGGGGCTCCCCGGCGTATTTGCGCTCGGGCTTCCACTCCGCGACGCCGACGATGGCTGCGTTTCCGGCCAATCCCATGCCGGGCTCCTCGGTTTCCGGGACGCAGCGACGGCTGCGTCCGATTTCTCGTTCGTTCGGACGCGCTCACGATAAGCGATACGCCGCCGCGTCGTGCCGTGCGCCGGTGCATCGGATCGGTGCAGCCGGAGCGTGCATTTCTGTCGCGCTGCTTCGC
>CAZFKD010000040.1:0-15277 GCA_964519695.1 uncultured Spirochaetaceae bacterium | reverse complement strand
CTCGACCTTCGGCCCGAGATGTTCGAGCACGGCCTCGATGCCGACGGCCGCGGGCGGCGCGCTCCGCATCGCATAGGCGTTTGCGTAGGGCATGTAGGTCACGAAGAGAAGCGCTGCGCGGGCCGCGACGGCCTCGAGCAGCGCGCTCGGGAGCGGGCCGCCGGTGTAGTTGATCGCGTCCGCGCCGTGCTCGAGCGCGGCCTCCCCCGTCGCTGCGCTCCAGGTATCGACCGAGATCCGATAGGGCGCCGGCCGCCCGACTTGCGCCGCCCGCAGCGCGGCGAGCGCCGCCCAGAGGCGCGCTTGCTCCGCCTCGTCGTCGACGGTCGGGGCATCGGGCGTGATCGAGCGGCCGCCGAGGTCGATCCAATCGGCGCCCGTCGAGGCCAGCATCGCGGCGCGTTCGCGCACGGCCTCGGCGCCGATCGCGATCGACTCGGTGACCATCGACTCGGGCGAGACGTTGAGGACACCGAGGATCCGGGGCGCGTAGGCGGCCGCCCGGTCTTCGGCCTTCGATCGGAGCGCGTTCATCGCGCGGATCTTCGAGGCTCGGCGGCATGCGGTCAAGGCGCCGCGCGGCCGCCGTCGGGGTCGGGGCGCGCCCGCGGAGGCCGGTCGGGGCGAGGCCGGGAAGGTGCGCCGTGCGGCGCGCGCCGCGGCCCGCCTGCCCGCCTGCCGCCGAGACCCGGGCACATCGGCATGTCATACTCGGGCTCGAGCCGTGACGAAGGCCTCCTCTGAGGGCCCCCGGAGATGCCAGGACGATGACGACCGAACGCTGGGCGATCCATCTGCACAAGGAGAACTTCAAGTTCTCCTGCGCCCATTTCCTGATCTTTCCCGACGGCTCGAAGGAGCGCCTCCACGGCCACAACTACTACGTCGACGCCGAGATCGAGGGCCTGCTGTCGGACAAGGGCATCGTCATCGACTTCATTCAGGTCAAGCCCGTGATCCGCGAGCTCTGCGACGAGCTCGACGAGCATTGGGTCGTGCCCGGCCAGCATCCCGAGCTCGTGGTCGCGCCCCGCGACGACGGCCATACGGAAGTCCGCTACCGCGGCTGCCGTTATCTCGCCCCGAGCGAGGAGATCATCGTGCTGCCGATCAACAACAGCTCGGCCGAGAATCTCGCGACCTGGTTCGGCCGCGAGCTCGTGCGCCGCGTTCAGGAGCGCTTCGGAAGGACCCAGATCCAGAAGCTGCGGCTCGCGGTTTCGGAGACGTCGGGGCAATGGGGCGTCTTTTACTACTCGGACGGGGGTGCGGCGCCGGGATCGGGCTCGAAGTAGGCGATGTCCCGAGCCGGCGCCCCCATCGATGCGCCCGATTGGTATCGCGAGGCGCTCGCCGTTCCGAGAACCGACGAGACGACCGAGCTCGACGGCTGCGCGATCCACTCCCTCGCCTGGGGCGAGCGCGGCCGCCGCGGGCTCGTCTTCGTCCATGGCGGCGGCGCGCACGCTCATTGGTGGACCCATGTCGCCGCGCGTTATGCGGATCGCTTCCGGGTCGTGGCCCTCGACCTCTCCGGCCACGGCGACTCCGGTCATCGGTCGCGCTACAGCCTCGAGGGCTGGACACAGGAGGTGATGGCCGTCGCCGAGGCCTCGGGCATGCGCGAGCAGCCCGTCCTGATCGGCCACAGCATGGGCGGCTTCGTGACGATCGCGACCGCTGCCCTCAACCCCGGCCGGCTCGCCGGCGTCATCGTCTGCGACTCGCCCATCAGCGCCCCCGATCCCGAGATCGACGCCCACCGCATGGGCAAGGCCTTCGGCAAGCCCCGCGCCTACGCCTCGCGCGAAGAGGCCGTCGCCCGCTTCCGCACGGTTCCGCCCCAGGCCCACTCCCTCGACTACGTCATGGCCGACGTCGTCCACCACTCGCTGCGCGAGACCGAGGAGGGCTTCAGCTGGAAATTCGATCATCGCGCCTTCAGCGCCTTCGACGAGAACCCGCGCGTCGCCGCGCGCCCCTATCTGCCGCGTGTCGGCTGCCGGATGGCGCTGCTGGCTTCCGAGTGCGGCCTCGTGACCGAGGACGTCGGCAGCTACATGTACGACTTGATGGGCCGCGTGAACCCCGTGATCGAGATTCCCCTGGCCGGCCACCATCCGATGCTCGACCAGCCGCTCCTGCTGATCACCGCCATCAACACCCTGCTCGCCGACTGGGACCACTCCGAGCCCCGCCGCCGCTGACTGCGGCGACGAGCTCGCCCGGCAAGTCGCGCATCGCGTCGAAGACCCGGTGGGCGCCTGCGTCGCGCAGGGTCGCGGCGTGGTCGGGGCCGCAATGGCTGCCACCGTGGAACCCGAGGACCTGCATGCCCGCCGCGCGCGCCGCGACGACGCCGGGCACGCTGTCTTCGACGACGATGCAGCGCTGCGGATCCGCACCCATCTCGCGAGCGGCATGCAGGAAGAGATCCGGAGCCGGCTTGCCGCGCGCGACCATCGCCGCGCTGAACAGATGCGGCTCGAAGGCGGCGAGCAGACCCGTGAGCTCGAGCGAGCGCCGGATGCGCGCCGGAGCGCTCGAGGAAGCGACGCAGCGCGGCCCAGCGAGTCCCGCGACGGCCTCCGCGACGCCGGGAATTGGTTTCAGCTCACGCTCGAATGCGTCGAGCACGGCTGTCTGCGAGCGCGCCTTCAGGTCGTCAGGCAGCCGGCGCCCGAAACGCTCTTCGATCATGCGGAGGATCGACTCCGAGCTCCTTCCGAGGTAGTCCCGACGGACGTCCTCGAACGCATGGGGGAACCCGACCGCCGTCAGCAGCTCTGCCTCGACCCGACACGCGATCGCCTCGCTATCGACGAGCACCCCATCGCAGTCGAAGATCACCAGCTCGATTTCCGTCGGAGAACACCCGGCCAATCCCCGCCTCCGCCCGCTCTGATCCGATGACATCGCCCGCCGCCGCGCACCGCCGTTCTCGACTACACGGACACCCCATCTCCCGCGAGCGTTCGGAATGACGCGGGCGACCTGGCACGACGCGAGCGATCGGCATGACGCGGGCATCCCAGCACGACGCGAGCGATCGGCGCGGTGCAGGTTTCGCGAAGTAGAGCGCAGCCTGAGCTCGCTCCAGCTTTCAGATCGCAGGATCAGAATCGTGCGAGAAGCGACGGAGCCCGAAGCGAGGGCGAGCCATTCGCGAAACCTGCGCCGTGCCGGTCGCGACGCCTCAGCACGACGCCCGCGTCACGCCGGTCGCGACGCCTCCGCACGATTCCTGCGCCGTGCCGAGCGCCCGCGCCCTCAGCCCTTGGGCTTGCGGAACGGATTCGGATACTCGACCGCCTCGCGGAAGGTCGTGTTCATCTCCTCGAACGCATGATCGAGATCCCAGACGCCCGGCGTCGTGACCTCGCGCTCGATGGCCGGCTGGTTGAAGAGCCCGATGCGGCCGTTGCCGCATTGGATGATGCGGCCGTTCATCCAGCTCGACTGCTCGCTCGCGAGCCAGACGACGGGGGGTACGACGTTCTTCGTCGAGAGCTTCTCGTTCGAAGCGCTGTAGTTCATCGTGGTCGACTTGCCCTCGAGGCTGGCGGTCATGCGGGTGTAGGCGACGGGCGCGATGCAGTTGCTCGTCACGCCGTAGCTCGCGAGCGCGGTCGCGCAGCTATTCGAGAGGCCGACCATGCCCATCTTGGCGGCGGCGTAGTTGGGCTGCGCCGGCGCGCCCCAGAGGCCGGAGCCCGAGATGAAATGGATCAGGCGGTACTCGCCGCCGCGGTTCTCGCGCCAGTGGACGGAGGCATGGCGGGAGGTGTTGAAGCTGCCCTTGAGGTGGACCGCGATGACGGCGTCCCAGTGCTTCTCTTCCATCTTGAAGATCATGCCGTCGCGGATGATGCCGGCGACGTTGACGACGATGTCGAGGCGGCCGAAATCCTTCACGGCCTGGGCGATCAGACCCTCGGTCTGCGAGAAGCTGGTCACGTCGCAGTTGTTGGCCGAGGCCTTGCCGCCGGCCTTGCGGATCTGCTCGGCGACTTCTTCGGCCGGGGTCCCTTCGGTGCTGCTGCCGTCCATGCTCGCGCCGAGATCGTTCACGACGACTGCGGCCCCTTCGGCGGCGAAGGTCTTCGCGACCTCGGCGCCGATGCCGCGTCCGCCGCCGGTCACGATCGCCACACGTCCGTCGAGCTTGCCCATCATCCATCTCCTTCTTTTTTCGGCCCGGATCTTACTCGTTCTCGGGCGGTCCGCTGCGCCCCGGAGCCCTTCCGCGAGAGGCTTTCCGGCGCGGCGAGCCCGGAATTCCGCGCGGGGACCTCGGGCCTCAGCTCAGGCCCGGCGCTCGAGCAGCAGGGAGGCCTGGACCCGGGCCACGAGGCCCTCTTCGTCGTAGACCGAGGCCTGGCTCTGGCCGACGCCGTCTGCGGCGAATCCGGTGTACCCGCGCAGGCCGATCCAGGCCGTGCGCGGCTCCCGCAGCACGTGGATCGAGAGGTCGGGGTTGATCGACGTATAGCGGCCGTAGTCGAGGGCGCTGCCCGTCCCGCTCGCAAAATCGACGAGGGTCGCGAGGCGGACGGTGGGGGAAGGGTCCTCGTCTTCGACGACGCGGCAGAGCAGGCGCGTCCAGAGATTGCCGGGCTCGCCCGCGCGCGTAGGCGGATCCGTCACGATGTCGACGGCGCGGATGAAGCCGGGCATCAAGATCGTCCCCTCGGCGAAGCGCCGCGACTCGAGGATCGAGGGCACGGCTTCGGGCGGCCGGCCGAGGGCGGGGTCGAGGGGCAGATGCGAGGCCTGATCGGCGTCGGCATCGCTGCGGCGCAAGCGCAGCGCGCTCGCGCGGGCGACCGGGGTCGCGCCGTCGTAGAGCGTGGCCTCGATGCTCTGGATGCGCTTGCCACCGCGCACGAGGCGCGTCTCGACGCGCAGCGGGGTCAGCGGGACGCCGCGAAACAGCTCGACCGTGAGCCGCGCGATCCGCATCGGGACGGGCGCGGGCGCGTGGTCGATCGCGTGGGCGAGCAGGCCCGAGACGGGGCCGCCATGCTGGAACTTCGGATCCCAGGGGCCGCCCGTCCGGGGCGTGGGCTGGAAATGGTTCGCTTCGGGAAGGGGGATGAAGAGGCCGTCTTCGGGGCGCGCCTTCTCGGGCGCGCACGGAGCAGCCGGGGTCGGATCGGGGTTGCGCATGATCGGCCAACAGTAGAACGGCCGGGGCGCTGCGGGCGATGGGGTAGACTGGCCGGCCATCTGCCGGGAGTGCCGCGTGAAGCGAGCGGGCATCGTGCTGTGTGGCGGTCTGTCCCGCCGGATGGGTCGGCCGAAGGCCCTGCTGCCCTGGTTCGGCCGCTCGATGGTCGAGCATGTCCTGGCATCGCTCGTGCCCGCTGTCGATGAGTGCATCGTGGTGACCTCCGAGGGGATACCACTCGATTCGCTCGCGTTGGACGCCCGCATCGTCGTCGATCGGGAGCCGGACCGCGGTCCGCTGGCAGGGATCCGAGATGGACTCGCGGCCGCTCGCGCGGATTGCGCGTTCGTGACGAGCTGCGACGTGCCCTTCCTGACCGGCGTGCATATCGAGCGTCTCTTCGAGGAGGCGAGCGCGGAGGCGGAGTTGCGCGCCGTGGCGCCTGTTGCGGACGGTTTCGTGCAGGTCCTCGGCGCCGTCTATCCGGCCTGCGCGTGGCGCGTCGCCGACGATCTCCTGGCGCAAGGGTTCTCGAGTCCCACGGCACTGCTCGAGCGGATCGGCTTCGCGCGATTCGCTCCGGATCGGCGCGAGAGGGGCGAACTCGCGCCGTGGGCCGGCTTCAATACGCCTGAAGCCTATCTCGCGCTCGCGCGGCACCGCGAACCCGCAGCGATCGCGATCGTCGATTGGGAGGGCACGCGGCGGACGGTCGCGATCGGCCGCCTGGCCGACGTTCTCGAATCCGCTTCCCCCGCGTCGCGAGCATCGCATGGCTCGCCGACCGAGCGACTCGCGAGAGGCGAGTTGCACGTGGTCCTCGTCGAAGGTGCGCTGCCGCCTGCTGCCGATCCGGGCCTTCCGATCGGGCCGGGTGAGCGCGTCTCGGTCTTCGAGGCGCCGCGCGCCGGAGTGCGTGGGACGCCGTCGGAAGCAGGGAAGCGGTCCACGCCGGAGCAGCGGGGCGTTCGCGACGTCGAGACGCGAGGAGAACCATCATGAAGTACTGGACTGCTCGTCGAGGCGGGGTCGGTTTGCAGCCGCTCGCACCGCTCTTGGGGGCATGGCTGATGCTTGGGGTGGGATGCGCCGCGCTGCGTCCGGGCGAGCAGGTCTTCGACCGGATCGAGACACCCCATTTCGAGATCGCGAGCTCGTTCGGCCCGGATGCGACGCGTCGTCTGGCGCGGGATCTCGAGCTCTTCCATGCGGGTTGCCTCTCGCTCTTCGGTCTCGAAGAGACGCCGCGCGGGCATCCGCGATCGCGGGTCCTCGCCTTCGACGATCGGGCCCTGGGGCGTCCCTTCGGTCAGGGTGCCGCCGCGTCGTATCTGGTGCCCGGGATCGATCGGATGACGATCGTCTTCCGCGTTCCTGGCGATTGGAACGAGCGGGCATCGCAGGCGCTTCGGGCCGACTACGCCCGCCAGCTGCTGCGGAGCGTGGCGCGCGAGCGCCTGCCCCTCTGGCTCGAATCGGGGCTCGCCGAGGTGGCCAGCGCGATCCAGATCCGCGGCGACCAGGTCCGACTCGGCGCCGTCGTCGAGTCACACGCCGCATCCGTGGAGAATTGGCGAAGGTCGAGCTTCGCGTCGCTTTTGAGCCGGAGTCATCTCTTCGGGGCTTCTGCGAGCGAGCGCGCGATCTTCGAGGCGCAGGCTTGGGCGACGACACATGCCATTTCGTTTCCGGCATCGGGTGACCTGACGGCCGACGGCGCTGGTGTCGAGGGACGGATACGAGCGATGCTGGCGGCATGGCGAGCCGGGGCGACCGCACCCTTCGCGGGGATTTCGGCCTGGAGCGTCGGGGACGCCGAATCGTTGGCCGCCGGCGTCTACGTACATCTCGCTCGGGGGCGCTACCCGATGCGCGTGCTGCGACCCTTTGGCTGGGAGCTCGAGCGCCTCGAGTTGCAGCGCATCGAGGCCGTCGAGGTCGAGCTCCTGCTCGGCGAGCTCTCGCTCGCGCTCGGTCGGGATGCACCGGCGCGGCGGGCCTTCGAGCGTGTCCTGCGAGAGCAGTCCGATCGGCCGCAGGCGCTGGTGGGGCTGGCCAGGGCGGAGGCGGCGGAGGCCTTCGAGCGAGCCGAGTCGTTCGTGAGGCGCGTGCTCGTCGATTCCGTGGACGACTACGAGGTCCGGCGAAACGCGGGGTTTTTCTACGCCCGAAGCGTCGACGAGGCGAGCGCCGAGAGCGAACGCCTTCGACGAGCGGAGGCGGCGCGGGTCCATCTGCGTGCGAGCCTCGCGCTCGATCCGACGAGCGGGTCCGATCGCGTCGAGCTGGCCCGCGTCGCGATCGCGCTGGGTGAATGGGAAGATGCCGAACGCTTGCTGGAAGAAGCGGCTCGGCTGCGACCCGCCGCGCTCGCGGTCGACGCGATGCTCGCTCGGATGGAATTCCAGCGTGGTCGATCGAAGGCAGCCCGCGTACGGGCCCTCGACATCCATTCGCGTACGCACTGGGCTCCGCTTCGCGCCGAGCTCGATCGATACCTGGAGGCGTCCGGCTCCTGATCGAGCGCGAGCCGAGGAGCGGCGATTCGAGCTGCTGCCGACGCTTCAGCGGTGTTCTCTGCGCGCGCGGACGCTGGTCCAATAGCGCAGCAGATCGGCGCGCAGGCCGGGCGCCAGGGCATACAGACCGATCAGGTTCGCGAAGGCCATCGCGAAGACCATCGCGTCGGTGAACTCGAGGATGGCAGAGAGCGTGGTGGTGCAGCCGACGACGGCGCACAGGCAATAGAAGAGGTTGAACGTCCGGCGCACGCCGGGCGAATCGCCGACGAGGAAGACGCAGCCCTCGAGGCCGTAGTAGGACCACGAGATCAGCGTCGAGTACGCGAACAGGAAGATCACGACCGCGAGCACGTTCGGAAGCCCGGCATGGACGCTGCCGAAGGCCTTCGAAGTCAGCTCGACGCCGGAGACGACGCCGGTACCGAGTTCGTGGGGCTCGAGGCCGGTCGTGATGATGAGGGCGGTGATCGAGCAGACGACGACCGTATCGAGGAAGGGCTCGAGCATCGCGACGAAGCCCTGGGTCAGGGGCTCGCGCGTCCGGGCCACCGAATGCGCGATCGCCGAAGAGCCGATCCCGGCCTCGTTCGAGAAGGCGGCGCGCCGGAAGCCGAGGAAGACGACGCCGAGCAGGCCGCCGGTCGCGCCCTGCGGCGTGAAGGCTTCGCTCACGATCCTCAGCAGCGCATTGGGCAGGCGATCGACGTGCGCGCCGATCACGAAGATTCCGCACGCGAGATAGAGCACGACCATCAGCGGAACGATCCGCGCCGTGAAGCGCGCGATCGACTGGATGCCGCCCAGGATGACGAGCGCGACGGAGACCGCGAGAAAGCTCCCGACGAGCCAGCCCCGGCTCGCGACGAAGCTCTCCCCGCCGCCGGTCACGACGACGAGCTGCGCATAGGCCTGATTCGCCTGGAACATCCCGATCCCGACGGCGCCGAACACGACGCAGACGGAGTAGAAGAGAGCGAGTCCGAACCCGAGACGGGGCAGGCCGAGCGCCGCGAGCCCGTCCGAGAGGTAGTACATCGGACCGCCCGAATAGCTGCCGTCCGGGTTGTGCCTGCGGTATTTCACGCCGAGCGTGCACTCGGCGAACTTGGAGCTCATGCCGAGGACGCCGGCGACGGCCATCCAGAAGGCGGCGCCGGGGCCGCCGACCGAGACGGCGACGGCGACGTGGGCGATGTTGCCGACGCCGACGGTGCCCGAGACCGCCGTCGCGAGGGCCTGGAAATGGGAGACCACGCCGGGCTCGTCGCCGTCTTCTTCGCGCCCGGTCACGATCCTCAGCGCATGGCGGAACCCGCGCACGTTGATGCCGCCGAGGGCGAAGCTGAAGTAGGTCGCCCCGGCGATCAGCCAGACGACGATCAGGGGGATCTCGGCACCGGAGACCGGGATCGTGAAGAAGACCAGCTCGGAGACGAAGGTTGCGATCGGGGCGAAGGCCTGATCGATCGCCCGGTCGATTCCGGGCGGCGCCGCCTCGGAGCCGTTCGCGAGGACAGCAGCGGGAGACGGCGGCAGGGGGAATCTCCGATCTTCGAACCTGATGGACGAGCGGGCCGACGTCGCCGTCGCGCTGCGCCGAACGCGAATCGAGTATCCGGTAGCGTTCGTCCATGTTAGCCTCGCTGGCGGCGAGATCGACCCGGTCGAAGATGAAGTGATCGGCCGATTCGAGTCCCCGAACGACGAGGATGGCGCCCACCATGTCCGACACACGGTCCGATCGCGAGCATTCCTTCCGTACGCTGAGCGAGATTCTCCGCCACCATGCAGCCCAGCGGCCCGACGCGCCCGCCCTGCGCGCCGACGACCGTCTGTATACCTACCGTGCGCTCCACGCCGAAGCGGCGCGCGTGGCCCGCGCGCTGCAGGCGCAGGGGATCGGCCCGCAGGACCGCGTCGCCATCCTGGATCGCAACGTGCCCGAGTTCTTCACGTTCCTGTTCGGGGCGTCGATGCTGGGGGCCGTGACGCTCGCCGTGAACTGGCGGCTCGCGGCGCCCGAGATGGAGTACATCCTGAACCACTCGCAGGCGCGGGTCCTGCTGATCGGCGCCGAGTTCCTTGGCCATCTCGAGCAGATGAAGCTCGAGGCCGATCCTCGCATCGTCGTCCTGGGAGAAGGCGGCCGATTCCTTCGTTATTCGGATTGGATCGCATCCCCTTCCGCTTCGGATGCCGACGCAGGGGCCGATTCGGCGCTTGCCTCGGATTCGGGCATCGCCATCGATCCGGACGAGACCTGCTTCCAGCTCTACACGTCGGGGACGACGGGGCTGCCGAAGGGTGTCGAGCTGACCCATCGCAATCTGCTCAGCGCGATCGGGATCGGCGTCGGCGAATGGGACATCGCGGAGGACGCGGTCGCGCTCGTCGCGATGCCCCTCTTCCACATCGCGGGCAGCGGCTTCGGGATCTCGGCCTTCTACCGGGGAGCGCTCGCCGTCGTTGCCCGGGAGCTCGTTCCCGCGCAGATCTTCGAGCTGATCGAGAAGCATCGGATCACGAACGCGCTCTTCGTGCCGGCCGTGCTCCACGCGCTCGGCTCGGCGCCCGGCGTCGAGCAAGTCGATTTCGGCTCGCTGAAGCAGATCGTCTACGGCGCCTCGCCGATCTCCGAGGAGGTGCTCGTCCGGTCGATGAAGGTCTTCGGCTGCGCGTTCGCGCAGGTCTACGGCCTGACCGAGACCTCCGGCGCGATCACGTTCATGCCGCCCGAGGATCACGATCCCGGCGGTCCGCGCGGCCATCTGCTGCGCGCGGCCGGTCGGCCGTGGGGCGACGTCGAGCTCCGCATCGTCGATGCGGACTCCGGTCGCGCGCTGCCCGAGGGCGAGGTCGGCGAAGTCTGGTGCCGCTCCCGGCAGAACATGAAGGGCTACTGGCGCAACGACGAGGCGACCCGCGCCGTCTATCCGGAGGGCCGCGACGAGACGGGCCTCGGCTGGTTCCGCACCGGCGACGCCGGCTATCTGCAGGACGGCTATCTCTACATCCACGATCGCGTGAAGGACATGATCGTCTCGGGCGGCGAGAACATCTATCCGGCGGAGATCGAGAACGTGCTGATGGGGCATCCGGGCGTGGCGGACGTCGCGGTGATCGGCGTGCCCTCCGAGAAATGGGGCGAGACGGTGAAGGCCGTCGTCGTCGATCGCGCGGGCGTCCGGGCGAGCGACGACGAGCTGATCGCGTGGTGTCGCGATCGGCTCGCGGGCTACAAATGCCCGACTTCGATCGATCGGATCGATGTCCTGCCGCGCAATCCATCGGGCAAGATCCTGAAGACGGTCCTGCGCGAGCCCTTCTGGCGGGGGCGCACGCGCCGCGTCAATTGACGCGACTCTCGAGGAGCTGGGCGCGCCGAGAGAGCAGGTACGCGCGGATCGCCTCGACGTCGTCGGCGTCGAGCCAGCGCTCGAAGCGCGGCATGCCGTTCTTCTCGAAAGCCCCGCGCAGGACGATCTCAGGCAGCATCGCGTAGATCTCCGGCGCGGATTTGCGCAGATCCGGGAGGACACCGCCGCCGACGGCGCCCGCGCCGTGACAGACGAGGCACCACTCGTGATAGGTCGCGCCGCCGCGCGCGACCATTTCGGGATCGAGGTCCGCGGCAATCGCGACGATCGGCTTTTCCGACCACTCGACGACCGGGAGCTGCGCGCGGCCGCCGAGCTTGTAGACGAGCAGTCGCCCGGTGTTGTCGGTCGTGCCCGCTTCGAGCGCCGCATCGCCGCCCGCGAGCGGGAAGGCCCCGCCCCAGCCCGCCATCACGGCGACGTATTGCTCGCCGTCGATGCGATAGGTCACGGGGGAGGCGATGATGCCGGTGCCGGTACGCGTCTCGAAGAGCTTCTCGCCGTCGCTCGCGCGATGGGCGGCGAAGGTGCCGTGGGCCGTGCCCTGGAAGACGAGATTGCCGGCCGTCGCGAGCGTTCCGCCGTTCCAGGCGCCGGGGTATTGCACGCGCCAGACCTCCTTCTGGGCGACGGGATCCCAGGCGAGCAGATGGCCCGAGGCGAGCTCGGCCGGCGATTCGGTCATGACCTTCGGGTCGAAGCCGATGTTCCAGGCGCCCGGTCGGTATTGGTAGGCGCGGTCGCGCAGGTACGGGAAGACCGTCTCCTGGGCGGGGATGTAGACGAGCCCAGTCCCGGGATGGAACGACATCGAATGCCAGTTGTGGGCGCCGAAGTTGGGCGGATGGATGAGGGCGACGCCCGTCTCATAGGGATGGTCGGTCCGCTCGCGCGGGCGCCAGGTCGATTCGTCGATGCCCTCGGCCCAGTTCACGGGCACGAAGTTCTTCGCCGAGATCGGGACGCCCGTCTCGCGATCGAGGACGTAGAAGAAGCCGTTCTTCGGCGCATGCAGGAGCGTCTTGCGCAGGCGCCCGTCGATCTCGAGATCGGCGAGAACGATGTCCTGAGTCGACGTGAAGTCCCAGGTCTCGCCGGGCGTCGTCTGATAGTGCCAGACGAGGCGGCCGGTCTCCGGATCGAGAGCGAGGATCGAGCAGAGATAGAGGTTGTCGCCGCCCTTCGGACTGCGGATGCGGCGGTTCCACGGCGAGCCGTTGCCGGTCCCGACGTAGACGAGGTCGAGCTCCGGGTCGTAGGCGATGGCGTTCCAGACGGTGCCCCCGCCGCCGGCCCGCCAGTATTCGCCCGACGGATCCCAGGTCTTTGCGGCGGCCTCGAGCCCGGGATGTTCGAAGGGCTCGGCGGGGTCGCCGGGCACGGTGTAGAAGCGCCAATCGAGCCGGCCCGTCTCGGCGTCGTAGGCGGAGACGTAGCCGCGGACGCCGTACTCGGCGCCGCCGTTGCCGATCAGGACGCGGCCTTTGACGATGCGCGGCGCCATCGTGATCGAGTAGGGGAGCGCCGGATCGGTCGTGACCACCGACCAGACGAGCTTGCCCGTCTTCGCGTCGAGCGCCTCGAGGCGCCCGTCGAGGACGCCGACGTAGATGCGTCCGCGGTAGACCGCGACGCCGCGATTGACGACGTCGCAGCAGACGCGGCCGCCCATCGCGCGATCGACGCCGGGATCGTGGCGCCAGAGCTCGCGGCCGGTGCGTGCATCGAGCGCGACGACGACGCTCCAGCTGCCGGTCGTATAGAGCACGCCGTCGACGACGATCGGGGTCGCCTCGAGGCCGCGGCGCGTCGCCATGTCGTAGTGCCAGGCGAGCCCGAGGGTTCCGACGTTGTGCTCGTCGATCTGGGCGAGGCGGCTGTAGCGCTGTTCGTCATGGGTTCCGCCGTAGGTCAGCCAGCTCTCCGGCTCGTTCTCGGCGTTCCGAAGGCGCGCATCGTCGACGGCCGCCACGCCGCGGGTCTTTGCGGAGCGCTGGTCACGATCGGCGCCCGGGCTGCGTGGGCAGCCCGTCGCGAGCAGGGCGGCGAGCGCGAGGAGCGCGGCGGCGAGCGCGGCGGGCCGGGCGGCGGTGTGGTTCGGTCGGATGGGTATCGCTTCGTACTCCCTCGTCAGAGCATCGCCGTGTCGGTCTCGAGCCCGAGCAGCAGACGTCCCGTCAGCTCGAGCGTCGATGTGGACACCATGATGTGTTGGGTGGCGACATGCACGTCGCGGAAGATCCGCTGCAACGGCGAGCTTCGATAGACGGCGCTGCCGCCGGCGAGCCCGTACATGCGGCCCACGACCGCGGCGCTCGCCTGCGTCGCATGCGTCGTCGCGAGCCGGAGATCACGGCGATGCGTGACGTCGATCGCCCCGTCGCGCGTCGCGGCCGCCCAGGCGGTGGCGATGGCCTCCCGGTAGAACGCGCGTGCGGAGCGGAGAGTCGCCTCGGCGAGCGCGACCTCGCTCTGGGCCGCGGGGCGGGCGGCGAGGGGGCGGCCGCTGCCGTCCGGCGTCTTCGTGGCGGCGAGGGCGACGAGCTCGTCGATCGCGGCGCGCGCGAGACCGAGCGCGACGGCGCCGATGCCGAGCGCGAGCAGTCCGAACTGGGGAAACGCGTAGAGCGGCCGCGGGAGCGGGCGATCGATGCCGAAGGCGACCGCTCTCGACGAGGGGACGAAGACGTCGCGGATCTCGAAGTCGGTGCTGCCCGTGCCCGAGAGGCCGCTGACGTGCCAGGTATCGAGGAACTCGACGGCGGAGGCGGGCACGATCATCAGGCGCGTTTCCGGGGCGTGCGCGCTGGCGACCGCGGGCGCGCCCTCCCGGACGACGCGGCAGCCGGCGAGGATCCAGTCGGCGTTCTGCGTCCCCGATCCCCACGGCCAGCGGCCCGAGATCCGGAAGCCCCCGTCGACCGCGGTCGCGGATCCGCGCGGCGCGAAGACGCCGGAGAGAAGCGTCCTCTCGCTCGCAAAAATCTCGCGTCCCGCGGACTCGGAGAGCAGCGAGAGGACGCTACCGGAAGTCGCGCCGATGAAGACGCACCACGCGCTCGCGCCATCCGCGCGCGCGAGGGTCTCGATCGTCTCCATCGTCGTCGCCGGCGGGCATTCGAGCCCGCCGAGCGCGCTCGGGACACACATCCGGTAGAAGCCCGCCTGCGCGAAACGATCGGAGAGATCGCGCGGCAGCCGGCGTGCGTCTTCGATCGCCGGCGCGCGCTCCCGCAGCTCCGCTGCGAAGTCGCGGGCGAGGTCGACCGGCGTCGAAATCGTCGTGGCCGCCTTCATCCGCGCTCCTCACCGGCCAGGCCGAGCCGATTCGCAATGTTGTTCTTCTGCATGTTCGAGGAGCCGCCGACGATCGGCATGCCGAGCAGGTCGCGCACGTGGCGCTCCATGTCGTGTCCCTCGGCGAGACCGTAGGCGCCCATCACGCGCTGGCACGCAAGGCCGATCTCGACAGCCGTGTCGCCGATGAAGAGCTTCGCCATCGAGGTCTCCACGCTGCACGGCCGGCCCTCCTGCGCCAGCCGCGCCGCGTGGTAGAGCATGTGGCGGCAGGCCTCGAGCTTGGTGCGCGCGTCCACGAGCGCGTGACGCACGGCCTGATGGCCGCTGATGGGACGACCGAACTGCCGGCGCTCCTGCGCGTAGCGCCACGCCTCTTCCACGGCCGCCTGGGCGATGCCGAAGGCCACCGCGCTGATCTCGAGGCGCTCCACGTCGAGCGCCCGCCCGGCGAGCATGGCCCATCCGCGGTTCCAGCCGGCCTCGCCGCCCATCACGTTCTCGATCGGGACCTCCACGTCCTCGAAGACCACGTCGCAGCTGAGCGTGTAGCGCAGGTTCACGTGCTCGATGGGCTGGATGGTCATCCCGCGTGCCCCCGCAGGCACGAGCAGCAGGGTGAGATTCTCGTAGCGGGGCGCGTCGGGATCGCTGCGCACCAGGCAGTAGATGGTGTCGGCGAAGTCGGCGCCGGTGCACCAGCGCTTGGTCCCCCGCACCACGACGCGCCTCCCATCGGCCGAGCGTCGCGCGGTCGTGCGCACGCTGGCGAGATCGCCTCCCACGTCGGGCTCCGAGAGGCCGTAGGCGAAGAGGAGCTCGCCCCGGGCCAACCGCGGCAAGAGCTCGCGCTTCTGCGCATCGGAGCCGTGCTCCGATACGTTGATCCCGCCGTAGAAGGCGCAGTGGAT
>CAZFKD010000039.1:14074-15457 GCA_964519695.1 uncultured Spirochaetaceae bacterium | reverse complement strand
GTGCGCGCGCTCGGCGCGCGAGGCCGCGAGCTCGCGGGCGAGCCGATCGCGGTCGAGGAAGCCCGCGACCAGGGCCGCCACCGCCTCGAGCTGGGCTTCGATCGCGCGCGCCTGCGGTGCGACGAGAAAGGCGCCGTCGAAGGCGAGCAGGGCGACGGGACCGACCGCGCCAGGACAGGGAACCTGCAGGGTCGCCTGAACCCGGGACCATCCCTTCGCCCCGCGCGCTCCCGGCCCGGCGTCGAGCCGGCGGAGCGAGGAAGGCCGGATGACACGGGCCGCGCGGCCCGCGAGCAGCCGTCGACCGACCGGATCGGCGCCCGACAGCTCGATCGCTTCGGGGGCCGAGAACACGCCCGCACCGTCACCGGCACGGACCCGACGACCACTCTCGGCGACGAGCACGAAGCGTTCGAGGTCGTGGGCAGGCGCGGCTGACGACGGGGACGCGCCCGCTACTGCGACCGGATCGGGCAGATAGATCCCGACGCGATCGGCGCCGAGCCTCCGGGCGAGCAGCTCGCTCGCCTGCGAGAGGCCCGCGCTCCGAGCCGGGGCGGGCGAGCCCGAGAGCAGTCGCACCAGGGCGGGCAGCAGCGATGCGACGCTCTGCGCGACCGCCTCCCCTGCACCCGCGAGGACCCGGCCCCGAGCGACGCTCTCGGCCGCGACCGGATTCGCCTCGGTGGTCTCCTCGATCGACTCCGTCCGCATCTCGCCTCACCCCTGCGGCCCCGATTTAGTGGAGCCATCGTCTCGAAAAAATGTCGACGCGGGGGCGGCCGGGCTTGAGTGCTGCCGCAACGTTGCACTCCCATTGGAACCCGATTCCCCGAGCGCGGCCGGGACAAGGCCGGGCGCGATGTCCGGGCTTCTCCGGAGATGCCGTCCGCCGCACGGCATCGACCGCCCACAAGCGATACTCTCGACTCCGTCTCGCGTCCCCCGCATCCGGAGTTCTTTCGATCCATGGGCAGCGTCTACGGCCAGGCCTTCCGCATCTCGACCTTCGGCGAATCCCACGGCGGGGGCGGCGGCGTCGTCGTCGAGGGCTGTCCGCCGCGGCTCGCGATCGAAGTCGCCGAGATCCAGGCGGATCTCGATCGTCGACGCCCCGGCCAGAGCGTGCTGACGACACCGCGCCAGGAAGCGGACCGGGTCGAGATCCTCTCCGGGATGTTCGAGGGCCGGACGCTCGGCAGCCCGATCGCGCTGCTCGTCCGCAATCAGGATGCGCGCCCGAGCGCCTACGAGGACATGCGCGATCTCTACCGCCCCTCGCATGCGGATTTCACGACCGAGGCGAAGTACGGGATCCGCAACTGGCAGGGCGGCGGCCGCGCGAGCGCGCGCGAGACGATCGGCCGCGTCGCGGCGGGGGCG
>CAZFKD010000039.1:4902-14064 GCA_964519695.1 uncultured Spirochaetaceae bacterium | reverse complement strand
CGGGGGCGATCGCGCGCAAGCTGCTGCGCACGGTGGCAGGGATCGAGGTGCTCGCATGGGTGAGCCGGGTCCAGGCGATCGATTCGAAGGTCGATCCCGAGACGGTGCGGCTCGCGGAGATCGAGGCGAACGACGTGCGCTGTCCCGATGCCGAGGCGGCGGAGCGGATGTACGCGCTGATCGACGAGGTGCGTCGGCGCGGAGATTCGGTCGGCGGCGTCGTCGAATGCGTCGCGCGGGGCGTCCCGGCGGGTCTCGGGGAGCCCGTCTTCGACAAGCTCGAAGCGGATCTCGCGAAGGCCCTGATCTCGCTGCCCGCCGCCAAGGGCTTCGAGATCGGCTCCGGCTTCGCGGGCACCGCCCTGACCGGCAGCGAGCACAACGATCCCTTCACGACCGACACGCAGGGTCGCACGCGCACGACGTCCAACCGCTCCGGCGGCATCCAGGGCGGCATCAGCAACGGCGAGTCGATCCTGCTGCGGGTCGCGTTCAAGCCGACGGCGACCGTGCGCGTCGCCCAGCAGACGGTCGATCGCGCGGGCAAGCCCGTCGTGCTCGAAGCCGGCGGCCGCCACGATCCCTGCGTGCTCCCGCGCGCCGTTCCGATGGTGGAGGCGATGGTCTGCCTGACGCTCGCGGACCACTGGCTGCGCCAGCGCGCCGTCGACGTGCTGCCGGATCCGCGACGTTAGTCGGGTTCTTCCGTCGGACACGCCGCGGCGCGATCAAGGCAGCAGCACGAACCCCGCGACCGCGGACAGGAACGCGGCGCCGATGCTCGCGGCGGCAACGCCCCGATGCAGCGCGCGCGAGGAGGCATCGCCGCGCGCGAGGGCGCGGCCGGAATAGCCTGTCCAGGCGAAGAGGCCGCTCACGACGATGCCGAGGACGCCGTGGAAGCTGTCGAAGGCGGTGCGCTCGCGGAGCACGACCATCGAGAGTGCGCCGAGGCCGAATCCGACCAGCACGAGCGCGATGGCGCTGCGGCCGAAGCGCAGGTGGCGCTCGCGCAGCGCCTGGCCGACGGGTCGCCCCGCGGCGCGGCGCCTCCGGATCTCGAGGCCGAGTCGCGCGGTGGCGACGGCGAGGGCGAGGCTCGCCAGCATCCAGACCGGATGGACGAAGGCGAGCAGGCGCAGGATCGACGCTCGATTCACGCCCGCCGGGCTCCGTTCGCGGCTTCGCGGAGCCGCTGCACCGGGCAGGCGAGCGGCAGCCGGCTGCTCATTCGATGCGGTGGATCGCGCCTTCCGGCAGCGCGCTCGCGAGGGATTGGACCGCCCGCGCGAGGTAGTCCTCGTCCCGGGACTCGAGGGTCAGCAAAACGCGGTAGCCCGCCTCGTTGATCTTCGGGTAGGAGCCGAGCATCAGCTCGGGGAATGCTCGCAACAACGCGTTCAGGACGTCCGCGATGTCGGACTCGTTCTCCCGGACGTAGAATTTCTTCAGGTGGAAGGGAACGCCCGCGAAGCGATCGCGGATCGAATGGAACTTCTTCTCGAACAGCTCGGGGATGCCGGGGAAGATGTGGACGTTCTCGACCACGACGACGGGAAACCAGAGCCCGCCGACGTCGAGAACCTCCGCACCGTCGGGAATCATGGCCATCTTGCGCATGGCGTCGTTCACGGGCTTGTCCGAGTAGCGCTCCATGCGATCGATCATCGATTGGTGGACGACGATCTTGCGCTCGAACGCCAGCGCGATGCCGTCCATCGTGAGGTCGTCGTGGGTCGGGCCGATGCCGCCCGAGGTGAAGACGTAGTCGTAGGCGCTCGAGAGCGCGCGGGCCTCCCGGGCGATCGTCTCGATCACGTCCGGAATCGTGACGATGCGCTCGAGATCGACTCCGAGCTTGCGCAGCTCGACGGCGAGAAACGGGGAGTTGGTGTCCCGGACCTTGCCCGAAAGGATTTCGTTGCCGATGACGAGGAGCGCCGCCGTGGACATGGCCGATACCTTAACGCACGGCCCGGGGCGGAGAACGGTCTCGCACGAGCGGCACCGGGCATCCCTCCGGCAGCGAACGCGCGGGTCCGGAGCCCCCTCAGGAAGATCGGGCGCCTCCGCTCCTTCGCGGCGGCGCGACTGTCTACACTCCGAGCGCAGGGGCCGATTCGGCGGCCGGTGCACCTTGCGCGCTCCGATCCCGGCGAAGCCCCGACGAGCCCCCGACGAACGAAGCCCGATGGGAAGCGAGACCCGATGAAAGAGACCCGAGCGCGCTGCGTGATCCGATTCCTGCCCTCCAATCGTCGGGTCGAGATCGAGGCCGGCGTCATGACGCTCCTCGATGCGACCCTGGCGGCGGGGCTTCCGATCGCGAGCGCGTGCGGCTCGGAAGGCGCCTGCGCGCGCTGCGGACTCGAGATCGTCGAAGGCGGGTCGAGCCTCGCCCCCGAGACCGAGCGCGAGCAGCGCATCAAGGAGCGAAACAGGATCGATCCGAAGCAACGACTGGCCTGTCGCGTCCGGCCCGAGGGCGACCTCACCGTTCGCGCCGGCTATTGGTAGACGCGTGATGCCGAACCGGAGTGAGGATTCGATGCGCGGGCTCTTGATCGTCGATCACGGCAGCCGAAACGCCGAGGCGAACGGCCGGCTCGAGGCATTCGCCCGGCGGATCGCCCTGTCTCGCCCGGACTGGCTCGTCGAACATGCCCACATGGAGCTCGCGCCGCCGGATTTCGAGACGGGCGTCGAGCGCCTCGTCGCGCGCGGGGCGCGCACGATCTTCGTCCATCTGCATTTTCTCGGGACCGGTTTTCACGTCCGGGAGTCGCTGCCCAGGCTCGCGGAGGGCATGCGCGCCCGCTACCCCGACGTCGAGATCGAGCTCTCGCGGCCGCTCGGCGACGATCCTCGGCTCGTCGAGATCGTGCTCGATCAGATGACGCTTCAGGTCTCGCGGGAGCGCCAGAGCTCGTAGGCGTAGAGCGCCGCGACGACGAGGGCATGATCGATCGCGCCCGCGCGCAGCAGCTCGGGCAGCCGTGTGCGCGGGATCAGTTCGACCTGCGTCTGCTCGGTCGCGCTGTTCTGGATCTCACCCGCCAGGGCGCAGTCGAGGGCGACCTGCATGTGGCAGCGATTGCCGAAGAGCGCGGGGTTCGGGTTCAGCGAGCCGAGGCTCGCGAGCCGCCCGGCGCGGTAGCCCGTCTCCTCGATCAGCTCGCGGGCCGCTGCCGCCTCGGGCGACTCGCCGGCATCGACGAGGCCCCCTGGA
Source organism: uncultured Spirochaetaceae bacterium (assembly GCA_964519695.1). Lineage (GTDB taxonomy): Bacteria > Myxococcota_A > UBA9160 > UBA9160 > UBA4427 > UBA4427. The sequence continues at coordinate 10,835 of CAZFKD010000039.1, read as the reverse complement.
ATCTCGAGGGTCACGACGCGCGAGCCCTGGCGGAACTGCCGGACCATGACGAACTGGTCGTCCTGCGTGAGCGCGACGACGTTGACCCAGGCCGGCGACTCGATGCGATAGAAGGGATGCGCACTGCCCGTCTGCGGCGACTGCATCGTCGCGACGTGGACATCGAACACGCGGCAGTGTTGCAGATGCTCTTCGCGCAGCACGCGCCAGGCCTTCGGATCCGAATCCTTCACGACAGCGCGCCTAACCCTTCTGCGAGAGTACGAGCACGACGCCCGTCGTCCCCGGCTCGGCGGGGGGCGCCGGCGGACTCGCGAGATCGCTCTCGCCGCGCGTCATCGCGTTGCCGTCCGCATCGAGCCGGGCCGTCAACGCGATCGGTCCAGCGAAGCGCATGCTCGGGATCATCACGTCGCCGGGCCCGATCTCGAACTCGACCGGAAACACGGGGTCCGGGATGCGCAGGACCGCGAGGGGAGGGCCCGCGGCGATTCCTTCCTGCCGGGCGATCACGAACAGGATCGCACCGGCGGGCAGCGCCCCGGCGAGCTCCGGCGCCACCTCGATCCGCCCGGCGATCGGCGCCGCGTCGGAAGCCGAAGCGGCCCCGCCGTCTGCGACCGGAGCCATGGCTGTGCCCGACCCTTCGGTCCGGCTCGGCGGAAACGCCCCACGAGCCGCACCGGCTCCGGCGTCCTGCCCGTCCGCCGCAAGCGCCGCAGCGGCTTCGCCTTCGGCCGCCCCGCCCTGCATTCCTCCAGCCGGCGCGCCGGGGAAGATGCGCGCGAGGTCGGGCTCGCGCGGGACCTCGCCGGGCTCATACGGCTCGATGTTGCGATCGCAGGCCAGAGCGGCGGCACCGGCGAGCAGGACGGCGAGCAGCAGGCCGGCCCGGCGCGCTCCCCGGCGCGGGCAGCGCGCGGCACGGCACGCGCCGGTCTTCGTCTGGAGGAGCACGAGCGGGCTTTGCGGCATCGCGCGGCAGGGTAGCGCGGGGGACCCGAGCGACCATCCGCGCGCGCCCGACGAAAATGCGCGCACGGCGCCGACGAGGCATCAAGCGAAGACCCGGGTCGGCCGCTGGAGCCGCGGTGATCGACATTCGACTCCGGCGACGATTTCGATTCTCCGGCGCGGTCGCACGGATCGGCGCCGGACTGCTCCTCGCGGGCGCGCCCGCTGCAGCCGAGGACGCCATGCGCCTCGATGCGGACGGGTCGACACAGGCGACGGCCGGCGCTGCGCCCTGCGGCGAGGGCGAGACCCTGGCGACGGGAGCGCCCGATTCCACGATCCTCGCGCGCGAGGCCTCCCGGGGCGTTCAGGCCTTCTGGTGCGAGACCTATGACCGGGAGGGCCATGCGACCCGGGCCGGCGCCTACTGGGACCTCCATCCGAACGGCGCTCCGCGCATCCACGCGCGCTACGTCGCTTCGCGCATCGAAGGCCCGGTCGAGATCCGGGATGCCGAAGGGGGCGTCTGGCTGCGGGGCGCGCTCGACGACGGGGAGTGGACGGGTCCGCTCGAGTTCTTCCATCCGAACGGCGTTCGCTGGCTTTCGGCGCATTTCCGGCGAGGCCGACTCGAAGGGCCGGTGGAGACCCGCTTTCCCGATGGGAGCGTCGAATCGCGCACGCATTTCCAGGATGGCATCGAGGACGGCGTCGCGACCCGCTATGCGCCGGCCCATGCCGGAGGCGGTCTGCGCAGCGCGATCCGGGTCGAAGCCGACCGGATCGTCGATGCGCCTCCGGCCCGGCCGGCCGACACGAGCGCGTCCCGGGCGGCCCTTCCGGGCGCCGTCGGCGCAGGCATCGGGCCCACCGCGCTCGCGACCGACGCATCCTCGAATTGAGTCGGCCGCCGGGCGTGATACGCTCGGGCTTCTCCTGTCCGCGATCGCGCGCACGCGCGCTGCGCGGACCAGCGACATCCTGGATTTCCTGATCGCCTGGGGGTGGTCGTGCTCAGTGCGGGCGCGACCTGAGAACAGACCCTTTGAACCTGATCTCGTCCCTCGCCTGCTGTCTCCGGACAGCTGCGTGAGGCGGCGTGCGTAGGGAAGGCCCGACCCGATGAATTCCGATCCCCGCTCCGACTCGCCCGCGACGCCGTCCGCCCTCCGTTATTCGCTCCCGGCCCTCGGCCAGAATCCCTCGTCGAGCCGCCAGGGGACGACGCCGGGGAGCTTCGCCAACCCGCCGCAGGTTGGCGGTCCGAGAACTTTTTCTTCCCCCGATACCCCCGGCATGCCCGCGCCCTCGGACAAGACGGCCTGGGATTTCATGCCCGTCGATTGGTGTCCGCTGCCGGAAGGACGACGGCTGGCGCAGTCCGCCCATCCCGAGTTCGCCCCTGCGAGCGCGTACGCCTATGAGCCGCCGCAAGGATTCGAGCCGATCACGCAGCTCGAGTTCGCGCGCCTCGGCCAGATCACGCCCGAGATGCGGCGCGTCGCCGAGCGCGAGCCCCACCTGTCGGCCGAGGAGATCCGCGACGAGATCGCCGCCGGGCGGATGGTGATCCCGGCCAACAAGATCCACCTCGCGAACCAGCTCGACCCGATGGCGATCGGCCGCGCTTCGCGGACGAAGGTCAATGCGAACATGGGCGCAAGCCCGATCTCGAGCGGGACCCACGAAGAGGTCGAGAAGCTGCGCTGGGCCGAGCGCTGGGAAGCGGACACCGTCATGGACCTCTCGACCGGCGGCGACGTCGAGAAGACCCGCGAGGCGATCTGCCAGGCGGCGACGGTGCCGATCGGGACCGTGCCGATCTACTCGATGATCCTCGGGCGGAAGATCGAAGATCTCGACGCGACCTGCGTGCTCGAAACGTTGAAGCGCCAGGCCGAGCAGGGCGTCGACTACTTCACGATCCACGCCGGCGTGCGCCGCGCCCATCTGCCCTTCGTCGCGCAGCGGCTGATCGGAATCGTGAGCCGCGGCGGGAGCTTGCTCGCGAAGTGGATGATCCACCACGAGCAGGAAAACCTGATGGCGCAGATCTGGGACGATATCTGCGAACTGGTTCGCCGATACGACGTGACGTTCTCGATCGGTGACGGGCTGCGCCCCGGCGGCCTCGCGGATGCGACCGATGCGGCGCAGCTCGGCGAGCTCGAGGCCCTCGGCGAGCTGACCGAGCGCGCCTGGCGCCACGGTTGCCAGGTCATGATCGAAGGCCCGGGCCATGTCCCCTTCGATCAGATCGAGTTCAACATGAAGCTCCAGCGTCGCCTCTGCCATGGCGCGCCCTTCTATGTCCTCGGCCCGCTCGTGACCGACATGTTCCCCGGCTACGACCACATCACGAGCGCGATCGGCGCGACCGCCGCCGCTTACCACGGCGCCGCGATGCTCTGCTACGTGACGCCGAAGGAGCATCTCGGCCTGCCCAAGAAGGACGACGTCAAGCAGGGCTGCGTCGCCTACAAGATCGCCGCCCATTCCGCGGACGTCGCCCTCGGCATCCCCTCCGCCCGGGATCAGGACGACGAGCTGACGAAGGCCCGCGCGGCGCTGAACTGGGAGAAGCATTTCGAGCTCTCGTTCGACCCCGACCTCGCCCGCGCGTACCACGACGAGGACCTCGACGTCGATACGGATTTCTGCGCGATGTGCGGCCACGATTGGTGCTCGGTCCGCATCAGCAAGGAGATCGGGCTCTTCGTGTCGGGCAAGGACGCGGAGTACCAGTGGGACAAGCCGAAGATCTCGGCCGCCCTCAACCCGGCGCAGCGCGAGATCCTGATCCAGCGCGGCGTGCTCTCGCCGGCCGAGGTCCATCGGCTCGCCTCGAAGACCCAGGCGGCCGTCGGTGCCGTCGGCCAGAAGGCCGCCTGCCACAGCGACGTTGCCGACGACTCGATCGCCCAGCAGATCCAGGCCGAGCGCCTCGACCCGTTGACCCTCGAGCCGCTGGCGGACGGGCGCGCATGAACCGGGGCGGCGTGCGCGAGGGCGCGATCCGCAGCGCGCTCTGGCTGGCTCTCGGCAGCTGGGTCGGCGCCTGGGGCTTCTTCGCGTTCGTCGTCTCGCGAGTGGCCTTCCAGATCCTGCCGGGCAACGTGGCCGGCGACCTCGCGGGCCTGCTGATCCGGACGCTGCATTTCGGGGGGGCCCTCGCCGGCCTGATCACCGCCGGAGCGCTGGTCGCCCTCGGTCGACGCGGCCCCGTCGTCTGGCTCCCGATTGCGCTGGCGGTCGCCGCCCTCGCCAGCGAGCTGCTGCTCTCGCCCGAGATCGCCGCGCTTCGGCCGAGCGCCCTCGGCGAGGCCAATACCGCCGAGTCCCAGGCCCGGTTCGGCCTGCTCCACCGCCTCTCCCTCGGCCTGTTCCTGTTGATCCATCTGGCGACCCTCGGGCTGCTCGGCTGGGTCGCCTGGCTCGATGCCGGAGATCGTCGGGATCTTCGCTTGCCGAATCCTTGACGCGTAAGCGCTCGAAATTGCGAAAAAAACTCATAGCCGCCTGCGAGGGCTTGGTGTATCCTAGGCCCCCGATAAAAATTTCTCTTTAAATCCGCGGACTTGCGCGATACCAACCTCTTCCGGAGCTCGTCTCGGGACGCTTCTGGAGCGGGGTTGGGATCGGCGAGACGACCGCTCGGCAGATCCGGCACGACCCATGCAGCGCAAAGCCTGCAGGATGGGACGAGTCGAATCGGCTGGGAACGAGACAGAGGCCTCAGCGCAAGCAAGAGTTGGGCTAGAGCTGGGTGAGAACCGGGCGGAGGTCGGGCGAGAGCCGGGCGAGAGCCGGGCGAGCGCCCGGCAGTCGGCCTCAGAGAGCCCGAGACACCGCCGCAGATCGGAACGACCGGCGGCGCAGCGATGATGGCTCAGCACGGATGGCCAATCCGGGTGGCCAAGGAAAGCCGGTGCAGGCCGGTGAACGGGGAAGGTGAACGATGGACAACATCAAAATCAAGCTCGCACTCGAATTTTCGATCTCGGAGGGCGACCTCGAAGATGCGCTCGCCGAACTCGACGAGCTCAGCGTGGACAGCTTGATCACGCAGATCCTCGATAAGTCCATCGCGGTCGACGACATCCGCTGCAAGGTCATCGAAGGACCGAACAACCTCGAAGAGGTCGATGAGCTTCGTTCGGCGTCGCACCTGAGCTGACCCGGACGCCCGCTTCGTCTCGCGATTCTCGCCGCCCGCTCGTTGCCCTTTCCGCTCGCGCTGCCCGGAGGGTCGCGAGCCCGAGTTCCGCAGAGCGCGCTCGCGGAGGCACGGATCGGTCGATCTCAGCGGGACCGAATGCGCTCCGGACCGATAGCGGACTTCGGTCCGGGTCTCCGGGCTGCGGGCATCGAGGCGAAGAGTTCGAGCTGAGCGGATTTCGCATCTGGCCGAGCGACCTTCCCTTCCCGCAGCTCCGAAGCAGCCGAACCCATCTGGGGTCGCATCGGGTCCAACCGCTGTATTGCCCCGCCGAGAGCCGACTCCTGGCTCGATCCGGCCGCACGGGGTCGGTAGATGCCTTCCCGGCGAGCGAATTCGAGGATCCGGGCGTAGAACGCCTGGAATTGGGGACCGTGATTGAAATGTCGTAGATGGGCCAGCTCGTGGCAGAGCGTGTTGACGAGACTCGAGTATTTCAGCGGTCGTCCGGTCGCAACGTGCCGAAGACGGATGCGGATCGTTCCGTCCGAGAAGCAGACTCCGTAACGGCGCTTGACGTTCGCGCGTTCCGCCTCGATCGTCCGGTAGCGAAGGCCGAAGCGCGCACAGAGCTCCAGCGCGTCGCGCTCGAGACGCGCGAGCAACGCGAGTTTGATCGCCTGATCCAATCGGGCGCCCCCGGGTGGCATTTTCGGGATCGGAGCAGCCTCCGTCAACGGCTGGTGGCGGGGCTAAGCTCCCCGCGATGACCGTGATCGAGTCGCTGCCCCTGTTTCCGCTCTCGGATGTCGTGCTGCTG
>CAZFKD010000039.1:0-4892 GCA_964519695.1 uncultured Spirochaetaceae bacterium | reverse complement strand
ATAGCTCGGCGCCGCTCTTCATCTTCGAGCCGCGCTACCGCCAGATGACCCGCGCCGCGCTCGCCGGGGCACGACAGATCGGCATGGTCACCGTCCGGCCCGATCGCCTCGACGCCATGGCGGGCGACCCGCCGATCTTCGAAGTCGGCTGTCTCGGTCGGATCGCCCATGCCCAGGAGCGACCCGACGGCACGTTCCACATCCTGCTCGTCGGCGAATCGCGCTTTCGCATTCTCGCAGAGCTGCCGCGCGACGGCGAACGTCTCTACCGCAGCGCGAAGGTCTCGCTGCTCGAAGAGCAGCTGCCCTGCACGTCGGCCGACCACACGCTGCTTCGCCAGAGAAGAGGCGAGCTGCTCGAGCTGCTCGCGCGATTCGTCCGCGGGCTCGGCGCCGCGATCGACGATCCTGCGCATACGATCGCGAGCTTCGAGCGGCTCGAGCCGGTCCCGCTCGTCAACGCGATCACCCAGTCGATTCCCTTCCGCGCCATCGAGAGACAACAGCTCCTGGAATCGGACTCGCTGCTCGATCGCTTCGGGATCGCGAACGACCTGCTGCGCTTCAAGCTCGCCGAGAGCGGCGTCGGCGATCTCGGAACCCATCGCCTCCCGAACTGAAGGCGGCCCGAAGGCGCGCACGATCCGCCTCGACGAGAAATCGCGAAATCTCGAGCAATCATCGAAAAAAGTGCGAACGGTCGAGATCGTTTTTTTGAGAACGATGGTTCGAACGCGTCCGGAGCGCAGTCGAAACTGCATTCGCCAATGCCCGGAAGCTGCTTGATTCCCTTCGGATTTCGAATCCTAAACCGTCGTATTCGCGCGTTAGGAGGCCCCTGACGCTCGTTTCTCGAATGTGTCACCGGATCGTCGCGATCCTGATCGGATTTCGTTGCCAATCCCGAGGCCAGGTGGTTTACTGCGACGCGTTCCAACCGATTCGAACGAGAGTCCGTGAGAATCCCTTTGGAGCCCTCCAAATCCGTCTGAATCCGCTCTGACCCACCCCTTGATGGGGCCCACACGCCCCGCCGTGCGCTGAAACGAAGCACGAGATCGAGGCGGGTGAATGGGTGAGCTGTCTCGTGCGGAGCCTGGAGGGGTCCGGGATTCCAGAACGGCTTCTCGCGCGGTCGGATCGAACAGAACCCGTCCAACCTCCGAGCCTCTGGAACCTGAATGACCTCTGTGCCCAAGGTCTGGAGAGACGCGTTGCGTCTCCTTCAGGATGAAATTCCCGAATTCGCGTTCGAGGCGTGGATCGCTCCGATCGCGGTGAAGCTCTCGGATGGGCGACTGCTGCTCGGATGCCCGAACGCCTTTCATCGCGAACGGGTGCGCAGCCATTTCAGCGACGCCATCGGTCGCTGCTGGCAGCACGCCTGCGAATCGCTCGAGGCCAGCGCAGCCGGAGCGCAAGGCGATGCAACCGCGAAAACGTTGGATCCGTCCGTCGGAAATGCGATCTCGATCGCGATCGTCGACATGAAGGAGTTCGCGGCGGCAAACGGTCATGCGATCGAGATCCGCGTGCCCGCTCGGCGTGCGGAGGCGGCGGAAGCCTCGGTCGTCGCGAGCAACGCGGTGGGGACGTCGAGACGAGCCGAGGTCGGAGGCCGCGCCGTCGCTCTCCCGGGCGGGGAACGCAGCCCGCAGAACGGCCGCCTCCACGGCGACGCTGCTGCGGCCATGCTCGATCGGATCGATCCAGCGGATCATTCGGATGCCGAATGCGATCGGCCGGAGCTCGATGAAGCGGCGAGCTCGGCAGGGCTGCATGGCCTGCCCGCAAAGAGCACCCCTCGCAGCGAGCGCCCGGTCCGCGCGCCGCAGCGCGATGTCCTGCGCGTCGACTCGGGCCCGCGCTTCGGGCTCGACGGCGAACCGGCCCAGGGCGAGCTGCCCTTCAGCTTCGAGAGCTTCGTGGTCGGCCCCTGCAATGCCCTCGCGCGCGAGGCCGCTCTCGCGCTGGCGCGGCGACGTCAGCACAGCCTGAACCAGCTCTATCTCGGGGGCGAGTCCGGCATGGGCAAGACCCATCTGGCGCGGGCGGCGGCGATCGAGGCGAGGCGCCAGGTGGGCGGTGCCCCCGTCGGCCGGGCTGTCGCGGGCGGATTCGGTGCGCGAGCGCTCGGCTCTTCCGCTGGAGCCCGCGCCGGGGTCGTCTACACGACCGCCGAGCAGTTCACGACCGAGTTCGTCTCCGCGATGCGCAACGGCCGCTCCGAGGAATTCCAGAAGCGCTACCGCGCGCCGATCGGCCTGCTGATCGTCGAGGACGTCCAGTTCTTCGACGGCCGGATCAAGACCCAGCTCGAGCTCTTCCATACGGTGCAGCACGTGCTCGACGCCGGCGGGCGCGTCCTGCTGACCGGCGACCGCTCGCCCCAGGCGCTCTCGGGTCTGTCGGAGCGGATGCGGACGCAGCTCTCCCGCGGCTTCGTCGCCGAGCTCGAACGCCCGGACGCGATCGTGCGGCGCCATATCCTGCGCGCCAAGGCCGCGGCGGGCGGCGTCCATCTCCCGGCGGATTGCCTCGACCTGCTCGTCGAGTCGACCGGGGGCAGCGTGCGCGACATCGAGAGCGTGCTGATCCAGGTCGTGACGACGGCGTCGCTGCTCGGCCGCGGGATCGACCTCGCCCTGACCCGCGATGCCATCGCGCGCAAGACCGGGACGACCTCCCCGCTCGCCGCGAGGCGCGTCGCGACGAGCGAGATCGTGCGCATCGTGGCGGGATTCTTCGGCAAGCGACCCGAGACGCTCGCCGCGCGCTCGCGTCGGCGGGACGTGCTGCTGCCGCGCCAGCTCGCGATGTATCTGGCCCATCGCTACACCGACGCCTCGTTCGCGGAGATCGGTCGCTGCCTCGGGCGCGACCATCCCTCGGTGCGCAACGCGATCACGCGGATCGAGCGGCTGGTGCTCGAGAATGCTCCGCTGCGCTATCAGGTCGAGGCTCTCTCGGAGCGCGTCGACCAGACGCTCGCGAACGCGCGCTCGGCGCCGCCGCTTCCGGAGCGCGAGGCCTGACCCGGAGCCCGGGAACGCGTGCCGACGCCGCGCATCCCGAGCATCCCCGCGAGCTTCCCCGCGACCATCCCCGCGAGCTTCCCAGGACGCCCGCGCCTCAGGCGCGGGCGAGCGCGATCGCCGAGCCCGCCTTCTCGGCAGTCATCGCCGAGACCGGGCCCGGCGCCGACGCGCCCTCGAGCGCCTTGCGCCAACGCGCCGGTCCCGAGAGCTCTACCTCTTTCTGCGGCTCCCGCGACGGCGGATCGAGCGCGGGATCCTCGAAGCGCTGCACGATGCCGTAGAGCGTCGTCCGCTCGACCGGGACCCGGCCGAGCTCGCGGATCAGCCGGCGGAACTCCTCGGCGGGCGTGTTCTCGCCGAAGTCGGCGCCGGATTCCCGGCTGATCGACTCCTCCATCAGCGTCCCGCCGAAATCGTTCGCCCCCGCCGAGAGCGCCATCTGGCCGAGCTTGTGGCCCATCTTGACCCAGGAGACCTGGATGTTCGTGATCCAGGGCCGCAGGAAGAGCCGCGATACGGCGATGATGCGCAAGTCCTCCTCCATCGACGGGCCGGGGCGCGAGCCGAGCAGGTTGTAGAGGAGGTTGCGCTCGTGGATGAAGCCGAGCGGGACGAATTCGGTGAAGCCGCCGGTCTCCTTCTGGATCTCGCGCAGGATGTCGAGATGGGCGGCGATGTGGCGCGGCTTCTCGATGTGGCCGTACATCAGGGTCGAGGTCGAGCGCAGGCCGATCCGGTGGGCCGCCTTGATGATCTCGATCCAGCGCGCGGTCTTCAGCTTGTTCGGCGAGAGGATGTCGCGGATCTCGTCGTCGAGGATCTCGGCGGCGGTGCCGGGCATCGTGCCGAGGCCGGCCTCGACCAGCCATCGGAGATACTCCGAGAGCTGCATGCCGCTCTTCTTGTGGCCGAAGTCGATCTCCTCGGGCGAGTAGGCATGGATGTGAAGATCGGGGTAGGCGGATTTCACGGCGCGCAGGATGTCGCGGTAGTGGGTGTGATCCTTGTTGGGATGGATACCGCCTTGGATGCAGACCTCGGTCGCGCCGCGCCGGACCGCGTCCTCGCATTTGGCGAGGATCTCGGCGTGGGTCCGATCGAAGGCCTCGGCATGGTCGTCCTTGTGGCGGGCGAAGCCGCAGAAGGAGCAGCCGACATAACAGACGTTGGTGAAGTTGATGTTCCGGCAGACGACGTAGGTCACGTCGTCGCCGCAATCCTCGCGCCGGGCGAAATCGGCGGCGGCGATCAGGGCGTGGAAATCGAGGCCGTGGACCGTCAGGAGGCGCTCGGCCTCCTTCGCGGTCCATTCGCGCTTTTCGAGCGCCTTCTCGAGCAGGCCGCGGACGTCGGGGGATACGGCGGATGTCAGTCGGTCGAGCATGTCAGGCGGCCTCCTCTTTGGACTGGTCGTTTTTCCGCTGCGCATAGCCCTCGTCGTTGGCATGACTGCGCAGCAGAGCCCGCACCTGCGGGTCGAAGAAATCGGGTTTCCCGAGGATCCACTCGGGGTAGACGGGTCCGCGCTCGCGGAGCTCGAAGCCGGCGGCCTTCGTCTGCTTGCGCAGCCGATGCAGCGCCGGCCAGGGCGCCTCGGGATTGATGAAGTCGACGGTCACCGGCGAGACCCCGCCCCAATCGTCGACCCCCGCCGCGAGCAGGCGCGGCAGCATGTTCGAGCCGAGATTCGGCGGCGCCTGGAGATGCACGTCCGGCGGGAGGATCAGCCGCGCGAGGGCGACCCAGCCGACCACCGTATCGTCGTCGAGCGAGGACGCGGCGCGCATCTTCGTCCCCGGCTTCGGATGGAAGGGCTGGATGATCGCTTCCTGGATGTGGCCGAATCGGCGGGAG
>CAZFKD010000038.1:10332-15536 GCA_964519695.1 uncultured Spirochaetaceae bacterium | reverse complement strand
TCGGGTTCGGAAGGCGGCGCGAACGGCGGCGCCGGTGAAGGCAGCGAGCCGGCGCGTTATGCGATCGAGAACCAGGGCCGGATTGACGCGGGGCGCGGCCATGTCCGGCTCGCCGCCGCCGATCCGCTCGGCTTCGGCATCCGGCAGGGGACGGGCAGCGCCTCGTCGGCGCGCATCGCGGCCGCAAAGATCGAGCTCGAGGGCGGTGAGAACGGCCGCGTGCAGCTCTCGGGCGCGCTCGATGCGACCGGGGAAGGAAAGCAGGGGACGGGCGGCGAGATCGACGTGACGGGCGATCTGATCGTGCTCGCGGGCGCCGACGTCGATGCCTCGGGCTCGCGCGGCGGCGGCACGATCCGGATCGGCGGCGAGCTGCAGGGCAGCGGCGAGCTGCAGCGCGCGCGCGGCGTCGTCGTCGACGCGACGAGCGCGATCCGCGCGGACGCGACGCGCAAGGGCGACGGCGGCGAGGTCATCGTCTTCTCCGAGGATCTGACCTCGATCGAGGGCGCGATCTCGGCCCGCGGCGGCGCGCGCGGCGGGGACGGCGGCTTCGTCGAGACCTCGGGCCTGCGCCATTTCGAGATCGCCGATCTGCCGGACGTCGGCGCGCGCCGCGGCCAGGCGGGATCCTGGCTGATCGATCCCTACGACATCACGATCACGAACGCGCCGGTCGACTGCGACGACCCGACCGTCGCCTGCCTCGATCCGGCGATCGACGCGATCCTCGATCCCGAGTTCGACAACGCCGGCTTCGACGGCATCCTGCGCACGATCGACTCCGATCCGAACGACGGCATCGCGCCGACCAACTTCGTCTCCGCCGACCTGATCGCCCGCGCCCTCGGCATCGGCACGAACGTCACGCTTTCGACGCAATCCTTCGACGACGCCGAAGGCAACGCCCCCGGCAACATCACGATCGAAGACGCGATCGTCGTCGACAGCGCCGCCATCCGCGCGGGCCAGATCGCGCGGCTCACCCTGCTCGCGGCGGGCCACATCTTCGTCAACGCGAACATCGAGGTCCTGCCGATCGGCGCCGGAACGAGCGAGCGCTCGAACCTCGCCCTCAGCGTCTCGCTCCAGGCCAACGACGCCGGCCAGATCGAGACGGGCAGCGACTTCGACCTCGACCGTCTCGACGGCGACGTCCACCTGAACGCCGACATCCGCACCGGCGGCGGCTCGTTCCTCGCGACTGGCCTCTCCGTCCGCCAGCAGACAGGACGCCAGATCGTGACCCGGGGCGGCGACGTCACGATCCGGACGGGCACCATCAGTCGCGACAACCTGCCCTTCACCGAGGAGCGCGCAAAGGACGACCCGGCCCTCGTCGACGGCGCGATCGACACCCGGCTCGAGCTGCTCGGCGACATCGATACCCGCACGGCCGACGGGCGCGAGGACGGCGGCGAGGTCGTGCTCGTCGCGAGCTCGGCGAACGTCGGCGTCCGGCAATCCGGTGACGATCCGCTCTCGATCGTGACGGGTCTGCTCCGCATGGTCGGCGACATCCTGACGGGTGGCGGCGACATCACGCTCGCCGGCGGTATCCCGACGACCGAGACGGACCAGCTGTTCGCGGGCCGCGTCGAGGTCGCGGGGACGCGGCTCGATTCGAGACGCAGCGACTTCCTCGGCAACCTCGATTCCCGCGGCGGCGGCGGCGACGTCGCGATCCGCGCGAACCGCGTCGACGCCGACGGCGACAACGGCGATTTCATCGTGACACACGTCGAAGCCGCGACCGATCCGACCCGCGGCGATGGCGGCGAGATCGCCTTCGACGGCACGATCTGGACCGGCGGCGGGATCGTCGCGATCGGCAACGCCAGCGCGCGCAGCCTCGTGCTCGACGGCACGATCGACACGACGCAGACCAACACGCGCGAGAACGGCTTCGTGCAGCTCGTCGCGCGAGACAGCGCCGCCGTCGACGAAGGCGACGCGCTCTTCGGGACCGGCGAGATCCGGGTCGGCACGCTCGGCGCGACGACGATCGAGACCGCCGGGCTCGTCGTTCGCACGCGCGATCTCACGAGCTCGGACGGCAGCGGCGCGAACGCAGTCGACATCGTCCTCGAGGGCCGGAGCAGCTCGAACTTCTTCTCGGCCGCCTCCGAGGTCGCGGGGCAGTCGGAGGATACGCCGGCGATCGACGAGCCCCTGATCGGCGTGCTCGACATCCAGGCGCTCCGCAGCGCGGTCCTGAACGAGAACACCCAGCTGACCGCCGAATCCATCCGCCTCGTCGTCGCGCCGGATCCCCTCGCGACGAGCGAGGCCGAGCGCGCGAACGGCGAGGTCCGGCTCGTGTTCGGCGGCGCGAACGGCGGTGGCGCGAGCGCTTCGGACGGAGTCCGGCTGAACGCCGATGCGATCGCGATCGCGATCGGCGACGGACCGACCGCGACGAACGACCTCTTCTCCGACGATCTCGGCAGCCTCGCCTCGCCGACGGAGCTCGCCGTCCAGCGCCAGGCGCGCGGCGACTTCCGCGGCCTGCAGCTGCGCGATCAGACGGGCAGGCTGGAAGCGAACGCACCGCGGCCTGGCGAATTCGCGCTGCGCCAGGACGGCGACCTCACGATCACCCAGGGCGCCGCCACGACCGCCGGCGAGCTCGATCTCGCGGGCGCCTTCGACGGCGCGCTGATCGGCGACGACGGCCTGCGCCTCATCCTCGAATCGAGCGACGGAGTCCTGACCGTCGAGGACGCTGCGGGCTTCAACAACAACGCGGGCATCGGCCCGGACGACGAGGGCGACGCAGGCAAGAGCTTCGTGCGGCTGCTCGGCGGGCTGCTGCTGCCGGACGCGCCGCCGGGCGTGGCGAATCCGGATCCCGAGGCCGTGACGACACCGAACAGCGTCGTCTTCGGCGTCGACCTCGACGCGGACGGGATCGGCGAGCTGGCGCTCGGCGGCGGCGGAACGACGGCCTTCGACGTCGAGGCGCTCGAGATCTCGACGACTGGCGATCTCTCGCTCGTCCAGCAGATCGCCGACAGCATCGCCTCGGTCGCCGACCTGATCTTCGAAGCCGGCCGCGATACCGGACTCGACGACGCCGCCGGCCGCGGCACCCTCACGATCGCCGCGGCGACCGCGCTCTCGGCGAGCCAGCGCCTCGCCCTCGCGGCCGGCGACAGCGGCTTCGGCGATCTCGTCTTCGCTGGCGCCGGCACGAGCCTCGCGGCCGACGAGATCGAGCTGCGGGCCGGAAGCGAGGGCGACTCGCGCAACAACGATGCAGGCGATCGCTCCCGCATCGTCGGCCTGGCGGCGCAGGACGTGACGCTGCGCGACGCCGCCGGCGGGATCTTCGGCGCGGCCGGCTCGAGCGCAGAGGCTTTCCGCTATCGCCAGGCCGCCGGAATCGACGCCGAAGTCGACCTGCCGGCGCTCTCGCAGTTCGGCTTCGGCGTCGGCGAGTCGTTCCGCGACGCGGGCGACGTCGAGTACGCCGTGCGCTCGGATGGGGGGCAGATCGATCTCGACGACGGCATCGCTGGAACCAACGAGGCCGATCGCTTCCGCAACGCGGCGCTCTCGCTGATCGGCCTGCAGTCCGGCAGCCTCGCCGCGATCCAGGTCTCCGCGGATACGGCCTTCGTCGGCAAGCACGCCGAGCTCGGCGGCGTCGGCAGCTTCGTCTTCGACGCCGATCTCGCGCGCGTCTTCAACCGCTCGGGAAACGACGCCGAGGAGCGCCTCACCCTGCGCGCCGGCGTCGGCGGCTCGGGAACCCTCTCGTTCTCGGGATCCGGCGGGCCGGTCCTCGTGAAGGCGCCGACGGTCCGACTGATCGTCGGCGACGGCACGGCCGGGGCGTCGGGCTCGACCATCAATTCGAACAATGCGTCCTTCGACCTCTCCGCTCCGATCGGCGCCGAACGAACCCTCGCCTATCAGATGGACGGCGTCTTCCGCGTCTCCGATCTGCCGGACGCGGACCAGTTCGTCGGCGGCGCCGCGGGGCTGCCTTCGGTGCTCGCGCTCCGCAACGATGCGGGCCTGATCGAGATCGAGGATTTCGACGCGGCGGAGCTTCCTCTCGCGCTCGCCTCCGGACCCGCGCGCCTCGTCCTCGAAGCGGACCAGATCACGCTCTCCCAGACCGACGGCGACGACCTCGAGCTGACGACGAACCCGAACCTCTTCCTGCGCCTGCGCGCGAACGTCCTCTCGCTGCTCGCCTTCGTCTCGAACGACCGCGACACCGAGAGCGGCCGCGTCCGCATGGGACCCCGCGCCGGCGACGGCCAGATCACGACCGGCGCCGACGCCGACTTCGACGGCGAATCCCTGCTCGTCGAGGCCTTCGACGCCGTCGCCAAGGGCGTCGAGGACGGCGACGCGAACGACGGCTTCGTCACGACGGGCAATCTTTCCTCCGCCTCCCGGGACCCGATCGACGAGAACCTGTTCGATCTCGCCGGGGGCCGCGGCCCGACGACGATCAGCGTGCGCCAGGACGGTTCGGTGCTCTCCACCGACCTCGCCCACCGCAATTCCTTCTCGGGCCGGCTCGAGCGTACCCGCCTCGATGAAGACGACGACGAGGAGCTCCCGATCGCGTCCTTCTACTCGATCGTGAGCGAGCTCGCCTCGGTCACCGTCACGCCGGAGAACGTCAACGGCAGCAACCTCTTTCTGTCGGGCAACGTCGAGAACGCGGGCGACGGCGCGATCGACTTGGCGCCCGGCAGCGGTGCCACGCCCGGCCTCTTCCTGCTCGACTCGCTGACGGCGCAGACCGAGGACTCGATCGTCGTCCGCGCCGGCACGCGTCTCATCGCGAACGACTCGATCGCCCTCTTCGCGGCGCTCGTCGGCCTGCCCGACGACGAGGTGACGGAAGCGTTCGGATCGATCCGCTTCGAAGGGACCCACGCCGACGGCCAGACGACCCGCCTCGAGGCCAACCGCATCACGCTCGCCGCCGGGCCCGACCGCACGCTCACCAACCCCGACGGGACCTCCGACGGCCCCCGCGACGGCGTGCGCGACACGATCGACGACGCGCTGCTGCCGAAGCTCGTCCTCGACGGACTCGACGAGCTCGCCCTCGCGGGCGATCCGAGGACCTCGCGACTCGCGCTGCGCCAGAACGCCAGCTTCGACGCGACGCTCGGGGGCGAGGGCGATTTCCTGACGGCGCTCCAGCAAAAGGATGTAGGCGGTGCCCCGCCTGC
>CAZFKD010000038.1:8884-10322 GCA_964519695.1 uncultured Spirochaetaceae bacterium | reverse complement strand
TCAGGCCGGCCCGGGCGGCGACGAGTGGAACGAGCTCGAGCTGTTCTCCGTCCAGGGCGAGCTGCGGATCGGCGAGCTCGGCCTGCTGGCCGACGAGGCCAGCCTCTTCGTCGCCCGGACGTTTCGCGAAGGTTCGATCGTCGTCGAGATGCCCGACCAGTCGGATCGACCGGACCCGTTCGACGACTTCCTGAGCGGTGCGCGGATCCAGTCGAACGACATCACTTTCGTGTCGACCGATCCGAACACTTCGATCGACCTTGCGACGGACCGACTGCTGATCGTCGGCCTCGGACCGCAGATCTCGGACTCGGGAGAATTTCTCTCGTCGAGCCTCGACCGGCTCCGCTCCGACCTCGAGAGCGATCCGGACGAAGAAGATTCGGCGCTCCGACCGATCGTGCGAATCCATCAGGCCGCTGCGTTCACGAACAGCGAGCTGCCGCGCCCGAGCCAGTACGCCGAGCTCGACCTCGATGGGAACACGCTCTTCGACCGCGACCTCGGCGGCCTCGACATCGAGCTGCGAACGACCGCGCCCGCCACGACGCTGACCCTCGACGACGCCATTCGCGCACGCACGACCGGCTCGAACCTGATCCTGCGCTCGGCCGGGGACGTCGCGATCTCGCTCTCTGATCTCACGCCGGGCTATGCCGACCTGCCGGCCTACGCCGCGCTGCAGATCTCCACCCTCGACATCGAGGCCGCCGGCGGCACCGGAACGATCTCCATCGAGCCGTTCACGATCGACGCTGCGCCTGCGGATCTCACGCTCGAGACGTCGGGAGATCAGCGCTTCGGCGGCGCGCTCGAGCTCCAGAGCAGCCTCGTCACGACCGGGCGAGACATCGGCTTCGAAGGCGACGTGACGCAATCCGGCGCGCCCGATGCCGGACTCGTGGTCGGGACACGTGGGAAGGTGCGCTTCGAGGGCGGAGTCGGTTCGTCGACGGATCGCCTCGATCGCCTCTGGGTCCTCTTCGACGACGACGCCCCGGGCGACATCGTCGACCCCCGCACACCGACGGTCGAGTTCGGCCGACGCGCCGACCTCGACGGCGACGGCGTCGCCGAGACGCCCATCGACTCGGATCAGTCGGTCTTCACCCGCGGCGACATCCTCTTCCTCGCGAGTCCGCTCCCGACGCGGACGCTCGTCGCGCGACTCGAAGCGAGCCTCGGCTCCGCCCTCGATCTCGCCGCGCTCGACCTGATGCTGCGGGACGAAGATCTCGCGATCGGCCGCGATCGCATCCCGACCTCGGCGAGCGTCGGCAAGGCGCTCGGCGATCTCGTCTTCGACAGCCAGGACGGCCTCTTCGTCGCCTCGGGCGGCGAGAAGCTCGCCGTCGGCGGCGCTTTCTCGGTCTCGGCCGCGAACGGTCTCGCCGCGTTCAGCGACGTCGCAGCCCTCGACTTCGCCGTCACGGCGGGG